>JABIEF010000057.1 GCA_018651345.1 Rhodobiaceae bacterium | reverse complement strand
TTGGTTGCGGGGGTAGGATTCGAACCTACGACCTTCAGGTTATGAGCCTGACGAGCTACCGGACTGCTCCACCCCGCGACAAATAAGAAACCATTGATAGTAATAACTTACCCTACATGTCAAGTAATAAATTATTTGACCGTATGATTACAATTATTCTTTAACTTCTAGCCCTGTCGGAACAACAACATCCTCAGAAACAAGTGTCATTCCAGCGCCGTCAGCAACCGATTCAATTAACATACCAAAATCTTTTGCAAGATTGTCTTCAGATAACTTTTGTACCCTACCAGCATGCTGCTGAACAGCTTGACGTGTCGCTGCAGTAACAGGCATTGAAACACCCAATTCCTTTGCAGAGGTTAGACCTAAATCGAGATCCTTTAAGAGCAAAGGCGCTGTAAATGTAGTAGTCCAGTCAAGGTTTACAAAAGCATTCGATTTATACTTAGTAAATATTGATCCCATAACTGAATTATTCATGAAATTTAAGAATGCGTGCCTTGGTACACCAGCTTTTTCTGCTAATACAGTAATTTCTGCAAGGTTTTGTATTACAACTCCTAACATCACATTATGTGCAATTTTACAAAATCTAGCTAGCTCGCCTTCTCCAACGTAAGATACGCCCTTAGGTGCTATAATTTCTAAGTAAGGTTTAACTGTATCAAAAGTTCCTTTTGGACCGGATGCTACGATACTTAATACACCAGCCTTTACAGCTTTACCGTTACCACTTACTGGGCAGGCTAAATATTCAATACCCATATCGCTTAACTTACTTCTGATAGCTTCTGACTCATCCGAACCAACTGAAGAGCAATCTATTAGAATTTTTGGTTTTTTTGCACTGTTTGAAAGAACACCCTTACTACCGAAGTAAACATCGTTCAAATCTTTACCCGTTGAAACCATGGTAAACAGAACATCAACATCATATAATTCATCTAAATTAGTTACTACAGAAGCTCCATATTCAGATAGAGGATCTGCTTTAGCCTTAGTTCTATTCCAAACGTTAACATCATATCCTGCTTTTGCAAGTCTAGAGGCCATGGGATAACCCATTCTACCTGTTCCAACCCAACCAATTTTATGACTCATCTCTGTATCTCCTTTTTAATTAATTTCATTTAACCAATCGTAATTCTCTATTATATTATCAACCTCTTTCAAAAAACTAGCGGCGTAAGCGCCATCAAAAGCTCTATGATCAAAGCTTTGTCCAATTATACCACTGCGTCTTATTGCAATACTATCCCCATTGACTGCATCCTCTACAACAACGGGTTTTTTATTTACCCCATCAAAAGAGAGTATTGCAACTTGCGGCGGATTTATAATGGGTGCCGTTAAATATGTGCCCATACTTCCATTATTTGAAATAGTATAGGTTCCACCAATATATTCTTCTGGTTTTAGATTGCCACTTTGTGCTCTATTAACTAAATCATTCAATGAATCGTTTAATTCAATTATATTCATTTTTTGGGCATCTTTAATAACAGGAACTAAAAGACCTTTATAATTTAAATCAATGGCAATACCCAAGTTTATAGTCTCTGACAACAAAAGCTGTTTATTATCAAAATAGGAGTTCACGCGGGGAAAGGATTTAATTGCAATACAAACAGATCTTGCAACAAAAGATAAGTAAGAAATTTTAAAATCTTTGTTATCTTTATTTTTCTCTTTTAAATATTTTCTTGCATGATCTACATTACTAAATATCACTTCAACGGCCTGAAAAGCTTGTGGTATATTTGGCCAGCTGTTTGATAACCTTTCTGCAGTAGTTCTTCTTATTCTATTTAGAGGATCGATCTCTGTATATATAGATCTATCTGCTTTAATAGTATTTTGATTTATAGGTTGATTTTTGGATTCCTGAGGTGCTCTAGATTGGAATTCTTCAACCTGAATCTTTGCTATTTTCTTTATACCAGTAGTTTTAAAATATTCGATGACTTCTGCAATATTAATATCGTTATTTGATAAAAGTCTTTTTGCTAAAGGCGTAAATCTAAAACCGCTTTCGCTATCAATTTTTATATATTTTTCTAGCGGCGTTAATACTTCACAAAACGGCTCAAACCAAGAAGGGGGATCCAAAGAGAAAACTCCATCAGATTGTATATTTAATTGTATAGGCGGGGCCTCTTTATTAACGCTTGTATTCTCCGTGCTTCCCGTATCTTGAGTTTTTTCTTCTAAAACTTCATCTGGTGTTTCTTTTTTAACATCAATGTTTTTAATAACCGTATCTTCTTCGTTATCCGTTAACAAAACAGCAAGGACAGTACCAACGGCAACAGTCTCTCCTTCGTTAACCGTAATTTTTAATAGCTTACCTTCGTTTGTTGCCTCAATTTCCATTGAGGTTTTATCAGTTTCTATCTCAAACAAGACCTCGCCAAGAGCAACAGATTCCCCTGCCTTCTTATGCCATTTAGATAGCACACCTTCAGCAACTGTTTCACCTAATTGTGGCATTATAATATCCATAAGGGATACCTCACTTCAATACTTGTTTGACTTTACTGTATATTCTATCAACTGACGGAATGGTTATATCTTCTAAATTATCTGCGGCCGGAAGAGGCATATGTGGAGTTGTTATTCTTACGATAGGACCATCCAAACTCCAAAATAACTCATCGGCAACTATCGATGCAATTTCAGCCCCCCATCCACATAATCTTGGATTTTCTTCAACAGTAAATAATCTTCCAGTCTTCTTTACGGAAGCATTGATTGTTTGCATATCAAGAGGAACGAGAGATCTTACATCAATAACTTCTACATCAATACCCGTATCTTTCATAAGTTTATCAGCCGCTGCTATCGATCTTGGAACCATCATAGCTAGAGCCAGTATAGTGGCATCCTTCCCTTTGCGAACAACTTTCGCAGTACCTAAAGTATCAATATATTCACCATCTGGAACTTCGCCCTTTGTTGCGTAAAGTGACTTGTGTTCAAAGAATAGAACAGGATCATTATCTCTTATTGAAGCTGCTAAAAGACCTTTAACATCAGCAGGCGTAGACGGAGCAACAACTTTAATTCCAGGGATAGCCATTGCCCAATTTTCTACGGACTGTGAATGCTGAGCTCCAAATCTTGACCCCCCACCATTGCCAGTTCGAACAACAAGCGGACACTTTAATTGTCCATTCGACATATAATGAGATTTAGACATTTCGTTAGCTACAAAATCCCAACATACAGCTAAAAAATCTGAAAACATTATTTCAACGATTGGTCGCATTCCAGTCATTGCAGCACCCATTGCAGCACCCATCATTGCCTGTTCTGATATAGGCGTATCAATAACTCTCTTAGGACCAAATTTATCCAGCAAACCAACCGTGGCTTTAAATACACCACCAGCACCAGCTACATCTTCTCCTATAAAGGCAACAGTCTCATCTCTATACATTTCTTGCGCAATTGCCGCTGCAACCGCTTCTCTATATGTTAATTGCGCCATGCCCATCCTCCGTCTGAATATACATTCTCCGTTAGTATGCTTTCCGGCGGCATTGGAGATTTTTTAGCAAATTCTGTTGCTTCGTCAACCTCTTTAATTATATCACTTTCAATTTTCTTAACTTTAGAAGCATCGATTAAAAATTCAGCTAGTCTTTCTTTGTATCTCTTAATTGGATCATTATTTTCTTTCCAATATTCTACCTCTCCCTTAGGTCGATAAGAACCTGGATCAGCTCTACTATGACCAGAATGTCTATATGTCTTGCATTCTATTAAAGACGGACCATTGCCTTCTCTGGCTTTTTTATATGCATCTTGGGCTGTTCTATACACTATATCCGCATCATTACCGTCTATAATTATGCTTTCTAATCCATATGCAGACGCCCTATCCGCTGCAGGATTTTTAACAGCAGTTATTGATTCAATTGGCGTATATTCCATATAATTATTATTTTCACAAACAAAAACAACCGGTAATTTAAAGACTACAGCATAATTTAGGGCCTCATGAAAAGCACCGATATTTGTCGTTCCGTCTCCAAAGAATACTGTTGTTACATCGTCTTGGCCAAGATACTGAGCTCTCCAAGCAGACCCAACTGCCATTGGAAGATGTGCTCCAATTATAGCATAAGATCCCATAACCCCATTATCAACATCGGTTAAATGCATTGATCCGCCTTTGCCTCTCATTAGACCACAATCTCTTTGCATTAATTCTCCAATAACACCTCTTACTGATGCTCCTCTTGCTAATGTATGCGCATGTCCTCTGTAAGTACAAAAACTTTTATCATCTTTTTGCATTGCTACGCCAAAACCTGCTGCAATTGCTTCTTGTCCTAGAGATAAGTGACTAGTACCCTTTACTAAATTTTGTAGAAATAAATCATAGGCACGCTGTTCAGAAACTCTTATAAGATACTGACTGCGATATAATTCTAACCTAATCTCTTCGGCAATATCGTCATTAACCAAAGCGGCATTTTTATCCGACATATTAATTTCCCGATTAATAATAAAGTTTAATATCGATTAGCGATTGGTAATGTTTCTGCAGGGAATAGTGATATCACCTTACATCCCTTATCAGTTACAATAACCTCTTCTTCAATCCTTGCGGCTGAAAAACCATCTTTTGCTGGGCAGTAAGTTTCTAGAGCAAATACCATACCTGTTTTTATTTCCATTGGATTATCTAATGAAACTAGACGTGATATTATAGGCCTTTCATGCAAAGCTAAACCTAGCCCATGGCCAAACTGCAGTCCAAAAGCAGCCATTTCATTCGGGAAGCCAAATTCTTCAGCCTTTGGCCAAACTTTTGCAACAGTATCTGTTGTTACACCCGGTTTTATTAGTTCAATTGCTTTATTTAGCCATTCCCGACACTGTACATAAGCATCTGTCTGTTCTGGAGTGGACATTCCAATATTAAAAGTCCTATAATAACAGGTTCTATAACCTTGGTATGACTGCAATATATCAAAAAATGCTTGGTCACCAGGTCTGAACATTCTGTCAGTAAAATTATGAGGGTGCGGACTGCATCTTTCTCCAGAAATAGCATTAATAGCCTCCACATCATCTGAACCCATTTCGTAGAGCATTTTATTTGCCATAGCAACTATATCATTTTCTCTAATACCAGGTCTTAATTCTTTATAAATCATATGATAAACGCCATCAACCATACTTGCAGCTTGATTAAGTAAAGTTATTTCATCAACATTTTTAATTTCCCTGGCATTTAACATCACTTGCTGGCCATCAACTATATTAATTCCTGCATTTTGTAATTCAAAAAACATTGCAGTCTCTGCTATATCTAAACCAACCTTCATATTACTTACGCCGGCTTTCTTTAGATAACTCATTATTTCTTCTGCATGATTTTTCATAAGACCAACGGATGGGGGCACAGTTCCTCTCATACCAGTCATACCGGCAACGCATTTTGCTGGATCAAGCCAGTCACAATTCGCCTGATGATGCATAGCAGCTGAACCAAAATCCCATACTATAGGCTCTTCATCACCTGCCAATAGAGCAAAACGACATAATTTATCTCTTTCCCATTCACCAATCTTTGTGCCTGTAACATAACGAATATTATTAACATCAAATAACAACATTGCACCAAGATCTGATTCTTTAAGCGCATTCTTTGCTCTTGACATTCTATATTTACGAAGTCTTTGCATATCAATTCTAGTTTCAAAATCAACTTCGCGAAATCCAGGGGATGGAATTTCTCTGTCCCAATTCCAATTTTGATTCGCATCTTCAGGTCTTAATATTCTTGGCGAAAAGGCATTTATCATATCTATCTCACTTCTGATTTATATCTATATTTATGTAAAAGTTTTTTATTATAACACACTAGTTAGGTTCATATAAGCATGAAATTCCCGTTATGCAATATTAAATTGTGTACGCAAGAGGTGCCAAAGCATCAATATCTGTTACAACATCAATAATAACAGGCCTTTTTGCATCAATTGCTTTTGCTAAAGCTGGAGCAAAGTCTCCTGGTTTTTCAACTCGCAAACCCAATGCACCGATGCTTTCGGCAACTTTTGCAAAGTTAACCTCTCCAAAAGTCCACATCTCCCTTGCTTTCTCAGTTTGCTCGCCTCCATAAACTCTATCAAAACCTCTTTTTGATTGGTTTCCAGATCTATTATTATTAACAACTATCACAGCGTTAATATTCCAACGTACAGCTGTTTCAATTTCACCAATATGATACCAAAATCCTGCATCACCAGTGAAACACACCACAGGTCTATCTGGAACAGCACTTTTTGCTCCCAAAGCTGCAGGGAAAGCCCATCCTAGATGCCCTCCGGAACGCATATAGTTTTGTTTTGGTGATTTTAAATCATACATCCCCCCCATCCACATTCCACCATGGCCAGTATCAACAACAACAACTGCATCATCTGGAAGATTTTTACTTAATTCATGGCATATGCGTTCTGGTCTGATTGGCACAGCATCAGATGTTAACAATGAATTATACTCTAAATACCACGCATCAGAGTATCCCTTTACTTTATTTATCCATTCAGCTCTTGAAGATGCGGTCCCAGGATCAGCTCGTTCGACCATTTCATCTATCGTTAATTTGGCGTCGCCTAATATCGAAACCTTAAGAGGATAATTTCTGCCCATAACTTCTGGATCGGTATCTATCTGAATCGCAGGAATACCAATCTTAGGGGTTGTCCAAAAATTTGTTATCATTCCTCCAAGGTCAGTTCCAATAAACAGAACAAAATCTGCCTCAACAACAACCCTATTGGCAGAAGCTCTAGAATAAGTACCAACTACACCCATATTTAACTTATTATTACTGGTTAGCGTATCTTTACCATTTAAGGATGTTACCATTGGTATTTGCAGTATATCTGCTAATTTCGCAATTGAATCACCGGCACTTGACCACTTTGCACCGCCTCCAATAACAATTACAGGCTTTTTAGCATCTTGTAATAATTCTAATCCTTTTTTTATAGCTTCAGGGTCACCTTTTATTCTGTAAGGAGGAACTTTTATAAATGTACTATCTATTTGTGAACTCAGGTTTTCATTAAAACTTTCTTGATCAACCTGGCCTTCATTTCCTTTAAATTGAAGATGCACAGGACCTGGAGAACCAGATACAGCAATTCTGAATGCTTGATTAAGCATATCAGGAAATCTATCGGCAGAATCAACGGTTGCGTTAAATTTTGTAACGGGTTCAAAAGCCGGAAGATCATCTACCTCTTGATAGGCTTTTTTAAATTTTGTTGCTTGGTCACGTCCACCAGTCAACGCTATAACTGGGGATTTAGCTAACCATGCATCTCTTAAACCAGCTGCAAGATTTAATGCTCCAATAATTTGTGCGGCACAAATACCAGGTCGACCAGACGCCCTTGCATAACCATCTGCCATATATGCAGCGGATTTTTCACCGTGAGCATGTATTCTTCGAATAGATGTAGAAACCTCTAATTCAACCATAGTGGTACGTAAAACAGCCGGTACATGGAAAATATCCGTTACACCATAATCATCAAGCATTTTTGCTAAAACTTTTGCTCCTGTTAATTTGTTAGTCATCTGTAGATCCTTACTTTATTATTTAATTGCTATTGGGTTAACTGGCGAACCAACTGCGCCTGTAATCGGTATTGAAGGGGCAACAAATAAAAATTCATAAACGCCGTCAGCTAAACAATCTTCTGCAATTTCCTTCAAATTGAATATTTCACCCATTGTCATGCCTTGAATAGGAATAGTTATCCAGTGCCAAGGTTGATTAATACCATCTTCACTTTGGTTAGGCCGGACTTCACAACCCCATGTATCGCTTGCTAAAGCAGCTAATTCTGTCTTTTGAATCCATTCAAGAGTATCAAAGCCCATTCCAGGTGCGTCGCCACCTGGGTAACCATCCCAACTGCCTTTCCTAAGGCATTCTTCCATTTGCCCAGTTCGTACTATAACAAAATCACCTTTATTAATTTTGATACCTTGTTTTTCTGCTGTAAGATCAAGATCTTCACATGTAATTGCATAGCCATCTTCAAGAAAATCCTTGCCTAAAGCCCTTGCAACATCTAACAAAACGCCCCTACCAACCATCTTATCTTTTGTATTTTCAATACCACATTTTTGTGCACCAGCAGATGTCACTTCTCTACAATCATATCCATTCCACATGTGATGTTCATAAAATACATGCCCTAATCCATCCCAATGAGTTCCACCATGCGTTGGTAACATAACCATATCATCCGCAGCTTTAATTCCTCGTTTATCAAGAACACCAGAATAAGCATCGGTTCCCGTTCTTAACATAGAGTGAATAGGGTTAGTCCTGCCCATTGACGGATATTTAGTCTTGGCACCTTGTGGTCCTGTATGATCAAAATTCAATGCAAGTGATATCACTTTTCCTTTTTTAACAAGTTGCGCTGCTTCAATTATATCATTTGCAGTCACGTTATTTAGAGTACCAATCTCATCATCTGGACCCCACTTACCCCAATTCTTATATTTGTCAGCAGCATCAGCCAAATCTTGTCTAGTTACTTTTTTTTCAATCATATTTTTCTCCTTATCTATTTTAATTTTGCTGACATCCAATCAGCGGTTTGAGTTCTATATTTATAAATTCTGTTATTTGCAACATGTGTTGCATCTTCAATCATGTTATAAGTTACCTCACCTTTTGCTGCTTCAGCAAGAAGCTTGGACTCATCGGGAGGAACCACTCTATCTAATCCACCGCCAACAATATATAATGGACATTTTATATTAGACGCACAATTGCTAAGATCCATTCGACTTGCGAATTCCCTGGCTTCTTTTTCATTTTTAGTATTACTTCTTTTCATAAAAGCATCTTTTGTTAATTCTGGAATTAAATCAAAAATATTATTCCAGTTAAATGGACCAGTTAAAGATATGCAGGCCTTAATTCTATCATCAAAAGCTGCAGCGCGTGGCGCATAATACCCACCCAAACTAACACCCCAAACACCTATTCGGGATGAATCTAGGTCATCTCTTTTTTCTATAAAATCAATTACAGCAGTAACGGGCTTTTCATATTCTGGACATATTATTGAAGTATACTCTGATTCACCCTGACCCGGTCCGTCAAATGATAATGTTGCCATTCCTCTATCAAGGAAGACTCTCTCGTTTGTTTCCATTTCTTCTTTAGCAGAATCTAATCCCATAACCATTATAACGATCGGTGGGTTTAAAATGTTACTTGGTTTTCTTAAGTTACCAATCATTTCTAATCCATCCCAATCTATTGTAACTCTCTCTGCCATAGGATTTTGTAATTTCAAAGATTTCCGGTGATATTCAACAGCAAGTTTATGGGTTTTCTTCATGACTTCTTCATCATGCACAAATAAAAATTTACCAAAATGACAGCACACAGCAGCAGTATTATAATGTGCTCCAGCACTTAACAAAAAATCTGAAGAGATAGATTTTTCTGCTAATTCTGCATGCATTCTACCTTTTTCTTCCCATGCAGGACACCAATCATCCCATACAGATACGCTATTTGCTACATCATTAAAATCAGATAAATGTATTCCATTTGACACAAACCTATAAGACCAATGACTCACAGCCGCTACTATCTTCGGATCTTTACTTTCCATATTAAATATCCTATCCATTGATTTATTGCATACAATAATTTCCATCATATGTTATAAGTATGCATAATTAAAACAAAAAAATTCACTAAATACACTACATTAACAGGGGAGTCATATGTATAAAGTAATTATCGGAGGTAAAATACATAACGATGGAATAAAACTATTACAATCAGTTGAAAATTTTGACGTTACCGTATTACCCGACGCATCAACAGAAACCCTTGAAGATAATCTATCAGATGCGGATGCAATACTCCTCAGATTACAACCTTTCAATAGATCTATGATTGAAAAATCTAAAAATCTAAAAATATTATCAAGAAATGGAGTTGGTTACGATGCTATTGATATCAACTCTCTGAATAAAAGAAAAATTCCATTAACAATAGTTGGAGATGTTAATTCCTCAAGTGTAGCTGAGCATACAATAATGTTTATGCTTTCGTTATTAAAACAAATGAAATTTCACGATAATATAATTCGTTCTAACCAATGGTCAAAAAGAGACCAATTATTATCAAGTGATATAGAAGGCAAGAAGATATTCATAATTGGCTTCGGTAAAATAGGACAAAAAGTTGCAAAAATACTCGATGCAATGTCTGGAAAAGTCATTGTTTATGACCCTTACGTCAATAAAGAGCAACTAGCTAACACAAACTACGATTTAGTTGATGATATTAATAATGGAATTGCTGATGCGGATATCATAACTATTCATGCTCCAAGCTCTGGAAATAATTATCTCATTGATAAGCCTCAATTTTTACTAATGAAAAAAAATGTAATTCTTATAAATACATCAAGGGGGTCACATATTAATATCGATGAATTAGCGACCGCACTGGAAAAAAATATCATATTAGGTGCAGGACTAGATGTTTTTCCAACAGAGCCTCCGGCGATAGAACATCGCCTATTCAAGCTAGACAACATACTATTTAGTCCTCATATAGCAGGTTTAACAAATGAATGTGCAAGCAGAATGTCTCTTGGATCAGCGCAGAATATTATTGATGCTTTGAATGGAAAGTTAAATACCAACCTATTAGTGAACAAAGATATATTAGAAAATTATTAATTATCAAATTTTAAGTGTGGATACTTCTCACTTAACAATGACCCTTTGTAATAAGTATCCTTGAATGCTCCGTGATTTTTAATCCTATCTAACCATCTTCCTATTGAAGAATAATCATCCCAATAATTTGATAGATTAATATCTTCCATTCTAATTATTAGTGGCATTACTGAAATATCAGCGTAAGTTAATTGATCTCCCATCATAAAATCACCATTATTCGAATTAATCCACTCATCCATTCTTACTATTGTTCTTTTTAACCTTCCGAGAGCTTCATCCATATCTTCTTTTGAAAATCCTGTTCTACCCATCTTCAACAAGAATTCTCTTCTCAATGGCTTAGAATCTGCTAATGCAAGAAATTCTTCTTCTGTCATATCCTTAAAATGTTGCAAAAAGGCTAAATTATAAGTTGGTATTCTAACAGCTGGTCCGGGAACTTCGTCAATGAATCTTATCATAGTTCTCATCTCTGCTATCCGAACAGGATCCGTTGGTCTCATAGGCTTATTATCTGGTAATATATCTTCTAAATATTCAATAATAACCGAACTATCAATTATAATATCATCCTTATGCTTCAATGCCGGCACAACACCATTAGGATTTATAGATAAATATTCAGGTTTTAATTGATCGCCAGAAAATAAATCTAAAAGAATCTGTTCGAATTCAATTTTCTTCGCATTCAAAGTGAATCTCACTCTTTGACTACAAGTTGACTGCGGTGTATTGTATAAAATAAAATCAACCATATATCTGTATCCTTATAGATAAAATTAAATAATTTTAGAACTATTTTCCATAAATATTACTGTCGTACATCATATTTGCGGCTTTTAAAAATAAAGTTCTATTAACCCCATCAGAATGCAACCACCCAGCAGCATCTCTGAGTAATCTTTCGACGCCAAATTCTTTCATATAGCCATGTCCACCATGAATTTCCATTGTCCAGGTCGCTATTTTCCATACAGCCTGACTCGCCATTGCTTTTGGAAGAGCTCCGAGCGTTGGATCCCAACCCTCATCTTGATTATCTGCTAAATAACACGCTCTATGCGTATAGCATCTTGATGCGTCGAGTAGCATTTTCATCTCAGCTAATTGTGCCCTGATACTTCCGTGTTCGATTAACGGTTTACCACCTTGAACTCTAATTTTAGCCCATTGTTCAGCTTTATCAAACAGCGCAACACCTACGCCAAGGCAACTTGCTGCAGCAAATGAATTACTCGATGGAAAAAATTTCTGCAATAAAGGGAAACCTTTGCCAACTTCACCAACTACGTTGGCATCAGGAACAAAGCAATCTTGAAAAATTAATTCAGCATTATTTGCAGTTCTTTCGCCCATTTTATCGTGAACTCTTCCGATAGTAAAACCTTCACGACCTCTTTCTAACAGAAAACAAGTAGTGCCTTCTAGCATTGCTTTACCTTTTGTAGTTTGAACAAACAGCAGATAAAAACTTGCTCGATTTCCATTTGATATAAAATGTTTCATTCCGTTAATAACATAACCACCGTCTACTTTTTCAGCAGATGTTCTAAAAGGAGTTGGATATGGAAGAAAATAATTCGAGGCATTATCTGGCTCCGTTATACCAATAGCAAGAACTCCTCTTGGATCCTCTGAAAATGGGACCAAAACTCTCTCAGATTGTTCTTCATTTAATGCTTTTTCCATAATTGTCGCTAATTTCATTGTCTGTGCCATAGTAACAGAAACACCGACATCACCAACAGCAAGCTCTTCAACAACCATAGCTGTTGTTACTGAATCAAGCTCTAAACCACCATATTTTTCAGATAAAGTCATCGTTCTTAATCCGATTGCATCAGCGGCTTCTACTATTTCGTTGCTATATCCATCTGCGGGATCTTTCATAGCATCTAGATCAGCAGATTTTGGTTTAACCACATCCTCTACAAAACGGGCTACTGTTTCTAAGATTGCTCTTTGTTCATCATTTTGAATAAACATTTCTTCCATTTGATTTGACCTCTTTAGTAAAGATTTGTAATCCCAACTTTATTATATAATATGTTTATTGTATAAAAACAATTGCTACATGCAAATAGTAATTTATTTATAAAATAATGTTAATAAACGTAAAATAAAATTTCTCAAAATCTAACTATCTTTAGCTGTTAATAAAAATATTAGAAGCATGTTAATAATTCTACAAAATTTATTGACATTGTTCTTAGTTGTATTAATAGAACTATTTTTTATTTATTTTTAAATGAAAATAACATAACATATTACTGTCAATAACTACTTATATGAGGTTCCATGAAATGTATAAAAATAACAGAGGTCTATCAAGACGTAACTTAATACTTGGATCTAGTGCTTTTGCCGCTGGACTAACTCTTAGCCCCTATTCTATAAATGCATACTCATCAGAAGAAGAAAATAAATTAAACTTCTATAATTGGGATACATATATTGGAGAAGATACGCTTAGTAATTTTAAATCTGAGACAGGAGTGGTGACAAAAATTGATTTCTTTGCTGATAATGACGAATTATTTGCAAAATTAAGGGAGGGTAACCCTGGCTATGATGTAATCGTGCCGTCTAATAATTTTGTTGAGAAAATGATCGAAGCAAATATGCTGTCCCCTTTAAACCATAATAAAATAAAAAATATATCTAATATAGAAACAAGATTCTTGAATGCATCTTTCGATAAAAATCGAAAATATTCTCTACCCTATATGTGGGGAACAATGGGAATTGGTTATGCAAAAGATAAAGTAAAAGAAATTCCAGATAGCTGGTCCTTTATTTATGAATCTGATAAGTATTCCGGAAGAATTGCCATGCTGTCAGAGGCAGCCGATGTGATTGGTATGGGCTTAAAATACCTTGGACACTCAATAAATTCTAAGAATCCGTCCCATTACAAAGAAGTTGAAGAGCTAATAATATCACAAAAAAAACATATTAAAGTTTTTGCAGAAGACAACGGCCAAGATCTGCTCGCTTCAAGGGATGTTTACTTGGCGCAAGAATGGAATGGAGACGTTGGTCAAGTTATGTTAGAAGACAATAATATTGATTATTTAATACCAAAGGAAGGCAGTCTAATTTGGGAAGATTGTTTATGCATACCAAATGGGGCACCTCACCCAAATAACGCTCACAAATTTATTGATTACATATATGATGCAAATGTTGGAGCTGAAATTGCTGATTACATTCAATATGCCACGCCAAATAAAGCAGCACGCAAACTACTTGGCGATGACTACAACAAGAATACATCAATCTTTCCAGAAGAATCTGTATTAGATAAATGTGAAAGTCAGTTATATCTTGGAGAAGATATCCTAAAAATAATTGAGGATAGCTGGACAAGAATAAGAGCGGCCTAACAAACACATGAACATACAGGTGATATTTGAAATAAAGAGGCGCAATGGATAGCTGGAAAGTGAAGAAGAAATTCTTCACTTTCTCTATCATTCCAGGATTCGCTTGGATAATGGTGTTTTTTTTTCTTCCATTAGCATTTGTATGGATAATGAGTTTTGGTGAAAAATCTAATATTATTGATGTTGTAATAACAGGAACACTCGATAATTATACCAGAGCTTTTGATAGAGTATACTTTAAAGTCCTCGCACATTCATTTTTAATTAGCTTAATAACAACGTTTATATGTCTAATTATATCACTTCCAATAGCCTTTCTAATAAGCTTTTCATCAAGAAGAATTAAGACATTTCTAATGATTTTAATAATCCTTCCTTTTTGGACAAATCTATTAATTAGAACTTATTCATTGATTGCAATTCTTAGGACGGAAGGTCATGTGAATAAAATCTTAGAATTTCTCTGGATTAAAATAAATAATGTCCTATTATTCCTAGGAATTTACGATGGACAGCTAACCCCAAATGAATTTATTCCATTAAATTTATTATACAATAATTTTTCAGTTATATTTGGGTTGGTTTATATCTATATCCCTTTTATGATAATCCCAATATATGTTGTATTAGATAAATTTGATAAATCCTACATAGAAGCCAGCCTAGATCTAGGTGCCGGGCAAATAAAAACTCTATTCAAAATAATAATTCCTCTCATATATCCTGGTATTATATCTGGAGTATTATTAGTGCTTATACCTTGTTTGGGCTCTTTTGTTACACCGGATCTATTAGGCGGTTCAAATTCACAAATGATTGGCAATGTCATTGAAAGGCAATTTAAATCAGCAAACGATTGGCCGTTTGGAGCTGCATTGTCATTCCTATTAATCTACATAACCATTGGTCTAATATTGATTCATTCATTATTCAGTAAAAAAATAGTTGAAGAAAAAATATTATAATGACTAAAAAGCAATCGATTATAAGGCGCGGTCCTCTAGAATATTCAAAAATAAAATGGCTAAAATATTTTTCCGTAGTTTTTTTTATAGTTCTATATGCCCCTATTATAAATTTAATTATATTCAGCTTTAACGATTCAAGGTTAAATATAGTATGGAGAGGATTTACTATAAAGTACTATGTCAAAGCCTTGCAAAATGAAACTCTGATATTATCTTTTATTAACTCTTTATCTATTGCCTTTATATCAACAATGATATCTACCCTAATTGGATTATCAGCGGCAATTTGTCTATGGAAATTTAACTTCAGACTAAAAACCTATTACGATTTGTCATTGCTTGTGCCTATTATAATTCCAGAAATATGTATGGGTGTAGCAATGCTGATATTCTTCAATTCAGTTCATTGGCCTGTATTTACAATTTGGCCACTAAACCTATCCGAAATAATTATCGCTCATATTTCATTCTCTTTTCCATTTGTTGTAATAATAATTAGAGCGCGATTGGGAAATTTAAACAAATCGCTCATCGAAGCATCAAAGGACCTTGGCGCAACGGAATGGATTACATTCAGATACGTAATTTTTCCTTTTATAAAACCTGCTTTAATTGCATCATCTTTATTAACCTTTATACTATCTTTAGATGACTTTATTATCACTTTTTTTACTTCAGGCCCTAATAATATAACCTTACCTGTAAAGATTTATTCTATGGTGAGATTTGGTGTAAGCCCAGAAATTAACGCTGCCTCAACAATTTTAATTATGATTGTAATAATCAGTACCGTATTAATAATTAAATTTTTAAACTACGAAAAAGATTTAAAATGAGAGATGTAGAGAATAAATCATTATCCCCTTGTATAAGAATTAGAAATTTAACCAAACATTTTGGTAATTCTATTGCAGTTAAAAATATCTCACTTGATATTTATAAAAATGAATTCTTTGCAATTTTAGGACCGTCAGGATGTGGTAAAACAACATTACTGAGATTAATTGCAGGTCTTGAAATTCAAGAAACAGGTGAAATATATATTTCAGATACGGATTATAGCAGTTCACCTCCAAATGTCCGTCCGGTAAATATGGTCTTTCAATCTTATGCTTTATTTCCACATATGACTGTTAGAAAAAATATTGAATTTGGACTTAAAATTGATGGCTTAAACAAAAAAACCATAAAAACTAAAGTCCTTGATGTTCTTAACATGGTCAAGATGAACGATCATATCGACAAATATCCAAGTCAATTATCGGGTGGAGAGAAACAAAGAGTTGCTCTTGCGAGAGCAATAACAAAAAATCCAGACGTCATATTATTAGATGAACCTCTGTCCGCTTTAGATGCCAATCTAAGAAGAGAGATGCAAATAGAATTATCTAACCTACAAAAGAGTCTAGGTATTACTTTTGTATTAGTAACACATGATCAAGATGAGGCCTTATCAATTGCTTCTCGTATTGCAGTTATGAATGAGGGAGAAATAGTGGAGGTTTCTTCGCCTGATGAAATATACGAATCGCCAAAGGATATATTCTCAGCTAAATTTATTGGAAAAATAAATATCCTTGAAGGTGAGATAAAAAAAATAGACGATACTTTCGTATATGAAACAATAGACTTTGGGCATATCAATATTCCTACTAATAAAAACAACCCTAATTCTTTTACAATTGGAATAAGACCTGAGAAAATTTCTGTTAGAAAAACTTGTTCCTCAAAACAGGATGATATCTCTGTTAAAGGAGAAATTATTGAATGGAATTATTATGGAAATATAAACTATTTGATAGTAAAAACTTCAAATAATAGTGATTTGTATGTTCATATGCAGAATAAAACTAAATCATCTATTAAAGATTTAAAAAAAGAACCTTTCATTTGGTTAACATTTAATGTTAAAGACTTAATGATTATTAAAAAGAATACAACACAAAGAACATAAAATGACACTCCGTAACATTGCAATTATAGCTCATGTTGATCATGGGAAGACAACACTTATTGATAAATTACTATCACAATCAGGATCTTTTAGAGAAAATCAACATGTTGATGAACGCATGATGGATTCTAATGACTTAGAAAAAGAAAGAGGAATTACGATATTAGCAAAATGTACCTCATTAGAATGGCAAGGTACAAGGATCAATATTATAGATACTCCTGGTCACGCAGACTTCGGTGGAGAAGTAGAAAGAATTCTAAGTATGGTTGATAGTGCAATTATACTAGTAGATGCTGCGGAAGGGCCAATGCCTCAAACAAAATTTGTTCTTGCAAAGGCTCTACAAATTGGACTCCGTCCTATTGTTATAATAAATAAAGTTGACCGTCATGATTCAAGGGCAGAAGAAGTTGTAAATGAAATATTTGACTTATTTGCCATATTAAATGCAGACGAACATCAACTAGACTTTCCTATACTATATGGCTCAGGCAGAGACGGATGGGTTACAGATGATCTAGAAAAGAAAAATGATAATTTATCTCCTCTTTTTGATCTTATCGTAAAGCACACTCCTCCTCCAAAAATTGAAGAAGGCGAATTCAAGATGCTTGGTACAATTTTAGGCTCTGACCCTTATCTCGGAAGAATTATAACTGGAAGAATTTATTCAGGGCAAGTTCATACTAATCAACAAGTGAAGGTAATTAATTCAGAAGGAAAAACAGTTGATACTGGTAGAATAACAAAAATATTAGCATTTAGAGGTATGGAGAGAACAGCCATAGAAGTTGGAGTTGCAGGAGATATTGTGGCCTTATCAGGATTATCAAAAGGCACAGTTGCCGACACCTTCTGCTCTCTAGAAAATACAATAGCTCTAAAGGCTCAACCTATAGACCCACCGACTGTTCAAATGTCTTTCCTAGTAAACGATAGCCCTCTTGCTGGACTTGAGGGTGATAAAGTTACCGGAAGAGTAATAGGAGATAGACTCGTAAAAGAAGGTGAAGGCAATATTACGCTTACTATAGAAAAATCTTCAGCTGATGGTGGTTATTTAGTTTCTGGTAGAGGTGAGTTACAACTTTCTGTATTGATAGAAACAATGAGAAGAGAAGGTTTCGAATTAAGTGTATCTCGACCAAAAGTAGTGATGAAAAAAGATGAGGCTGGCGATATTCTGGAACCCATTGAAGAAGTTATTATTGATGTAGATGACGAGTACACAGGATTAATTGTGCAAGAATTAAACTTTAGAAAAGCTATCATGATTGAAATGAAAACATTTGGCGTAGGAAGAACCAGGCTAGTATTTCATGCTCCAACTCGAGGTTTAATTGGGTATCAATCTGAACTATTAACCGCAACCAGCGGAACAGCTGTTATTAATAGATTATTTCTGAAGTATGAGCCTTACAAGGGTGAAATTAGCGGAAGGACGAATGGAGTTCTAATCTCAAATGAGATGGGGACTTCTGTTGCATTTTCTTTATTTAATCTCGAAGAAAGAGGGCAAATGATGATTCCACACGGAGTACCGGTATATAGAGGTATGATCATTGGGATTCATACAAGACCTAATGACTTAGAGGTTAATATACTAAAAGCAAAAGCTCTAAACAATATTAGAACCCACCTTAAAGACGAGGCTGTTAAGCTTAAACCTCATCTAGATATGACTCTAGAAAAGTCAATTGCGTGGATAGCTGATGACGAATTGATTGAAATAACACCAAAAACTATAAGACTTAGGAAGAAGATATTAGATCCCGTAGAAAGAAAAAGGCTTTCCCGAGCTAAAATTAAACTTTAAATTATTGTTTTTTAATATTACAAGTAAACATATAAATAAAAATGACGAAAGGTAGAAATCATGTCACTCATTAAGAACTCAAGAGTTATTGCAATAGAAGAACATTATATAGATCCAAATGTCACTAAACTCCAAGAGAGTATGCAAAAAAATGCAAGAATTAGAAATCCTAAGATGGTTGAAAGGATGGAAGATTTTGGAGGAGAAAGAATTGAAGAAATGGATGCCGCTGGAATTGACGTCCAAGTATTATCTATAGCACCTCCTGGCGTGCATAACTTTAGCGACGAACTTGCAGTTAAAGTGGCAAAAGATGCAAACGACTACCTTGCACAAAAAATTGCAACAAATCCTAAAAGATTTTTTGGATTTGCGGCTTTGCCAATGCAAAATCCAGCAGAAGCTGCCGATGAACTTGAAAGATCTGTCACTAAATTAGGTTTCAAAGGTGGCATGATTCATGGGCTTACAAATAGTAAGTTCGATGATACTAAAGCATCTTGGGCTGTGTACGAACGAGCTGCTGCACTTGATGTACCAATTTATTTGCATCCAGGAATGCCTCATGCTGAAGTAAGAGATATTTATTATAAAGAATATACAGAGGAATTCGCTTTATTTCCGCAAGCAGCTTGGGGGTATACAGTTGAAACTGCAACAATGGCCATTAGATTAGTTCTATCAAGAGTTTTTGAAAAACATCCAAATCTAAAAATAATCCTTGGTCATTTAGGCGAGACTCTCCCATTTTTACTTTGGAGAGTAAACCACAATCTAAAAAGACCTGGGAATGCGCCTATAGAGTTTAGAGACGTTTTCTGTAATAATTTTTATGTAACAACAAGTGGAAATTTCTCAGATCCTGCTTTAATGTGTTGCGTTCAAGAGCTTGGTATTGATAGAGTTCTCTTTGCAGTAGACTGGCCTTTTATTGACAATAAACCAGGCGTTGATTGGATTGAAAGAGTGCCTCTTTGTAAAGAAGATAAGCTAAAAATACTTAGTGGAAATGCAACAAGATTGCTAAAGCTATAATTTAAAAGAATGGACACAGAAATCGTATTCTGTGTCCATTCTATCAACGCTTACGGCAAGTAATTATAATTTAGGAACATCGATTCCAATACCAATCACTTCATCTTCAATCGGAATTCTAAATGCATCATTAAATTTATTTAGAACACTCATTGCTGTTGCCGTTAAAGCAATTTCTATACGTTCCTTCGGGCTATAATGTTCCTGGAAATCTTCTACTACATTGTCTGGTATATTGGATGCGTCAGTCATCATATGGTCTACAAATGCTAAGGCTGCTTTCTCAGATGCTGTGAATGAATCATCAGTTAAATATGATTGTATATTTTTAATCTTATTTTCATCGCAACCAAGCCTTCTTAAATGTTCTATTTGATGTGTAGAGCAATAGAAACATGTATTTGTTGTTGCTACTTTAAACCTAATTAAAGCCTTAAAGGGTTTCGAGAGATCCCCAAGATCCCATGTAGACTGGAGATAATTTCTAGTGGCCATTCCAAATTCATCGGCATGAGCCATCGCACGTGCACTATTATTAATTCGGTTAATCTTACTTGATTTTGCTTCTTTTAACCTTCTAACCATTACCATGAATTCTGGGCTGAATTCATCATCTTTAAGCAATGGCACCACAGTTTTTTGTCCTAAATTCTTATCTAATTGACTCATAGTTTTTCCCCTCTATTTGTATCTCTTTCAAAAAAAATAATCTACATCCAAAACTTGAATTAAAACATATATCTATATATAACTATTATTGCTAATATAGCATTTAATATTAATCACACTTAAAAACATAGGTACAATTTATGACAAAAATATTCATCCCTCAAGAGATTTCTTCAATAGCCGTTGAGAAACTAAAAACAATTGGTGAGGTAACAATGTATACAGGTACAGATGGACCTATGCCTCATGATGAAATATTAAAGCAAGTAAAAGATAAAGATATTCTCTTTGCACTGGGTGAAATTGAGTTTGACAGAGAAGTAATAATGGAATCAGCACCACTTAAATTAGTTTCCGCAATGCATATGAAAGCTACGTTTGTTGATAAAAATGCTTGTACAGAAAGAAAGGTACCACTTTGTGGTATACCAAATTTTGTTAGCAAAACAACAGCTGAATTTACCTTCGCGCTACTTATGTCAACAGCTTGGAGACTTCCAGAAGCACATGAATATTTAAAGAATGGAAAATGGACACAAAATCAATCTACATCTTTCTTAGGATCTAGGCTTTATGGCAAAACAATTGGAATTGTAGGGATGGGTGCCGTTGGATCTGGGGTAGCAAAAAAAGCTGCTGCTTGTGATATGAATATAATATATCACAAAAGAACACGATTAAGTGCTGCTGAAGAATATATGCTTGGTGACGCCGAATATAGGGCAATTGAAGATCTCTTCATGGAAGCAGATTTTGTCGTGCTATGCACTTCACTTACAAATGATACTAAAGGACTTGTAGGCAAGGATCTAATTGAATTAATGAAACCAACTTCGATACTTATTAATACATCACGTGGGCCAATAGTTGATGAAGAAGCCCTAGAAAATGCACTGAAAGAGAAAGTTATATTGGGAGCAGGATTAGATGTTTTTCATAGAGAGGTCCCTGAATCAGACCCAGGCCCTAGGAAAGGATTATTCGATCTAGAAAATGTTGTGATGACTCCCCACATAGGATCAGCAGCAAGGGAAACAAGAGATGAAATGGCGCTGAGAGCTGTGCATAATATAGAGAGATTTCTCAAAGGAAAGAGACCTTTTGATGTCTTAAACCCTGAAGTTTATGGGGAAGCTTCTAAAAATGATGAGGTTATCGGATAACATCCTATACTGCACTTGGCATCCTCAAATACTCATCACCATCTAATATAACTTCAATTGTTGTAGGTATATTTTTATCGATAGCGTCGAGAACAGCTTTTCTAAGAGCAGCCTTATTATTAACGCTTACTCCATGTATTCCCATGCTTCTTGCGATAGCACAATAATCTATTGCCTGGAAACTTGTGGCTTCTGTATTAAATCCTTGCTTTTCTTGTTTCGATTTAACCTGCGTCAGAGAATGATCAACCATCACTACTTGGATCATAGGAATATTCAATCTTGCCCAAGTGGCCAATTCACCTGCATACATTAAAAAACCACCATCACCAACAAAAGATATAACAACCTTATCAGGTTCGGCTAATTTTGCCCCCATCGCAGCACCAATAGAAAAGCCCATTGGTGACAACCCATTTGAAACAAAATAACCTTTAGGACCATACGATTCCCAAGCCTGAGAAGCCAATGATTTATGTGCACCTGCATCGGCTGCTATAATAGTATCTTTTGGTGTTATTTTCCTAATTTCTTTATATACATCTTGAGGGGCAATTCCATTAACCTCTGAATGTTCTTTGCTAACAGTCAATTCATAATTATGAATTCTATCGTAACAAGAATGTGCCTCGTCTGCACCCCATTCTAGATCTCGATCATCTTTTATTCCATTGCATAATGATGATAATATTTTGCCAATATCTCCTACCAATCCATTTGTAACCGGCTGGAAGGTTCTGTCATTTGCATCAACAGAATCTATGCTAAGTATTGGAACTTCTGATTTAAATGGCCTTATAATATCCCATCCATCCAACCCAACCGTGATAATTAAATCAGCTTCTTTCATCATTTTGTCTATTGGGGTTCCAAACCAACCGTACATGCCCATATAATACTTATTATCGCAAGGTATTTGACCTACTGCTTGCAATGTTACACATGCTGGTGATTGCAATTTTTCAATAAAGGCAACAGCTTCCTTTGAGGTGTTAGTACCAACCACACTGACTCCAACTAAAGTAAGTGGTCTTTTTGCCTTAGATATTAATTCTAATGCAACCGATATATCTGGAACCAATGTATCTTTAATAGAAACTGTTTTATTTATAATTTCTATGGCTTCGTCATCGCTCATATTGATCTCCGCAACAGACTGTACAGGAGATATAGGCAGATAAACAGCACCAGGTCTTGACTCTAATGACAAGGAATATGCGCGTTCAATCAATTCAACAACATTCTCTGAAGTAATTTCTTCTGATAATTTTGAAATTAAACCACAGAATGGAACTAAAGCAACTTCTTGATGAGGATTTCTTGCAAGAAGCTCTGGGTCTAATATTGCAGAAAAAACAATTATAGGTCTTCTGTCAAGATAGGCAGCTGCAATACCTGAAGTAATATTAGTCACTCCTGGTCCTTTTGTTACAATTACAACACCGGGAATACCGATGATCTCCCCGTAAGTAGAAGCCATATATGCCGCTGTATTTTCATGGTGAGTAAGTATATATCTTATCCCCTCTTCAGAAAAAGCATTAATAAGGTTTATAGTATCGCTTCCAGGTGTGCCAAAAACCTGTTTAACTCCTCTATTTTTTAGAAACTTTGCTATGTATTGACATGTTAACATCTCTTTAATCCTTATTATAAAAAATTCTTATTCTTTACGACCTAGTATTGCTCCGTCTTTTTGAAATAAAATTATTTTATCTCCCGATACAACTTCATCTGATAAACCTACGGTTAAAAGCACGCCTTTATTAGTTCGAACACTTCCAATTTTTCTTGGCTTCCAATCTTTACTGCCTAACATATGCCTAATAATAGAAGTCTCTTCAACAATCGCATGTTCACTATTAATCATTATAAAATCTATTGATCCACAATTATTACAAATTAATTTTTGAGGGAATGTTTCTTTTGAGCACTTTACACATTTGTAAACTTGAAGAATGTCCATATTATTCTACCTCTAAAATAGCTGCCGCTGCGGTTCCGCCATACCTGTATAGTGTCATTCCATATCCTGTAACAATTCCATATTTTGCATTTCTAACTTGCCTTTTCCCAGCTCTCCCTTGTAACTGCTGAACAACTTCTCCGATCCCATTTAGTCCTCCTGCTGGTCCACCAGGTTGTCCTGCAGATAACATGCCCCCCCAAGTATTTATTGGTTTATTTTTTAGCATTATTTCATTGTTCAAAAAACTTTTAACATCTTCATTTGGTATCATTTTTAAATCATTCAATTGTGCTATTACCATAGCAGGGTAGTCGTCATATATACTAAGTACATCAATATCATCTGGAGACATTTTTGTTTCTTCCCACATTTTATTGGCAAATGAAGATATACCGGTGTTTGTTCCATCGCCTTCTTGGTTATCAAAGTTAAAGCTTTGCATAAAGGATTTTATAAATACTGGTTTTCTATCTATAGGACAATTATCTTCACTGCTTATAATTAAGGCATAAGACCCCGCTACAACTGGAACACAGTCATATCTAGCTAGAGGGTCTGCAACCATCGGGGCATCAATATACTCTTCAATAGTTAATTCATGTTTGTAGACAGCATGAGGATTTAGTGATGCCCATTTTCTTTGAGCTACCGCCATTCTACCATAATCAATTTTATCTATATTATATTTCTTCATCTGCCTAGATGTAACCAATGCATAAACACCGTTTGGCCCTCCGTGACCAATTGGAGATAGATGGTCTCTAGTAGCTGTATTGTATGAATTTGCAATTTTTGCGTAGCCAGATAGGCCAGTGGCATCCCCAGCAACAATAATTATGTTTGAAGCAGCATTAGTTTCTATTGCTCTAGAAGCATGACCTAACATATTCATTGCAGAAGACCCGCCATTGCTATCTTGCAGCAACCATTTTAATGATAATCCAAGCCTCCAAGCAATATCAATCGCAGAATCTGGAGCAATTGAAAAGGATGTTATCGCAAGGCCGTCAATATCTGATAATTTTAACCCAGAATCCTTAATGGCAGATATTATAGCATCCCTCATTAATGTTCTGGTATTTTGATTCTCATCAGGATGACGAGTATATACAGATTGCCCAATAGCAATAATCGCAGGTCTCATATAGAGGTTTCCATTATATAATTAAATTTATTGTTCTAATTTTTACACTATTAGTTTAATATTCACAAATAAATATATTTAATTTATTTGAATTCTAAAAAACACCTCCGCTTATAAATATATGTTAAATTAAAAAAATAATTAAATAAATCGATTGCTTAAAAATATGAATAAAAAAAAAGATATATCTATATTATGGGAGAAAATTAACACTAATGCCATAAGTGTAAAAAAGAAATCCCTTAAAAAATTATTTGAGGAAGACAAAGATAGATTTAAAAAATTTTCAATAATGACAGAAGACCTTCTTCTTGATTTTTCAAAAGAAAATATTGATCAAAAATCCTTCGAAGACTTGATTGATTTTATTAAAACAATCGGTATAAAAAAAAGCATTAGAAAACTGTTTAACGGCGAAAAAATAAATATAACTGAAGAGCAGTCTGCCCTTCATACGTTACTCAGGTATAATCCAAAGAATCCATTAGCTGAGCATACAGATAAGAAAAAAATAGAAGATGTTCTGACAGAAAGAAATAGGATGCTTCTGTTTGCAGAGAACATAAGAAGTGGAATTTATCTTAGTTCTACTGATAAAAAATATACTGATATTCTTCACATTGGTGTAGGCGGATCTTCCCTAGGCCCTAAAATGGTTATCAACGCAATGTCTCCCGATGCCGATGGACCAAATGTTCATTTTATATCAAACCTTGATGGTTCTAATTTATCTGATGTCATTGAAAGTTTATCTCCTACAACGACATTGATAATCATTGCGTCAAAATCATTCACAACACATGATACATTAATCAATGCCAATTCTGCAATCCAATGGCTAAGGGATAATGGGATTAAAAATATAAAAAACCACATTGTAGCTATTACTAATAGTTTAAGTGGTGCAAAAGATTTTGGAATTAATGAAGAAAATATATTTAAAATATGGGACTGGGTGGGTGGAAGATTTTCTCTATGGTCATCAATGGGGCTTCCTATTGCAATCGCAATTGGAACTGAGAAATTTATAAAAATTCTTGAAGGCGCAAATGAAGCAGATGATCATTTCTTAAACCAACCTATTGAGAAAAATATACCTATATTAATGGGCTTAATAGCGATCTGGCGTCGCAATATAATGAATTATAGTACAACTTGTGTCGTCCCTTATGAGCATCACTTATCCTTACTTCCGAGTTATCTCCAACAACTTGAAATGGAGTCCAATGGAAAAACTCTGATGTGGGATAATAGTATCTCCATACTCAAGACTTCACCAATTATATGGGGAGGCACTGGTACAGAAGTGCAACATTCTTTCTTCCAATTAATGCACCAAGGAACAGACGTTATACCAGTCGACTTTCTTATTGGAAAAAATACAAGATCAAAGATTAAAACCCATCATAATCTGCTTGTTTCCAATTGCATAGCTCAGAGCAGAGCAATGGCTTTTGGGAGCAGTAAGAAAATAATTGAAAAAGAGTTGTCAGAAAAATCTCTATCTAATGAAAAGCTTAATGAACTTACAAAACATATGGAGGTTAGTGGCAATAAACCATCTACAACATATATGTTTGATTCTTTAACTCCAAAAGTATTAGGGAAGCTAATAGCATACTTCGAACACAAGGTGTTTGTAATGGGGTGTATCTGGAATATTAATTCGTTTGATCAACTTGGCGTTGAATTAGGCAAAAAACTTGCCCAAGAAATAAACGAAATAATCACTGAACCCAACTTACTGAATAATAACTTAGATAGTTCGAGTGCTGGTTTAATTGCGAATTTTAAAAATAAATCTTCTTAATTTACAAGAAAAATTGGAATTTCTGAATTTAACAATAAATATCTTGTGGCACCACCAAATATTATTTCTCTTAATCTACTCTGCGTGTATGCGCCTTTAATTATTAGATCCGCATCAATAGATCTACCGTATTCAATTATTGCAGGACCAATTTTATTATCTTCTCTACTTAACATTACGGTATTAGCTTTTATATTATGCGTTAATAATAACTCTGCTACATCTTCAGCACTCGGACCCTCGGTAACAACTTTTTCTACAGTTAATATAGTTACTTTCTTTGCTTTTTTTAATATTGGTAGAGAAGCAAAAACTGCTCTTGAACTTTCTGTAGTGCAATTCCATGATATTAAAACATTTATGCCAATAGTAACTTCTTTATTTGTTGGAATTAACAAGACGGGTCTACCACCATCGAATAATATAGTTTGAATTGAACTTAAACTTGCGCTTTGCATTTCTTGATAGGGCCTTGATACTACCACTAGATCAAATACCCTTGATATGTCACCTAAGTATTTTTGATTTTTTAATTCCTGGCTTAACCACCTACAATCAATTCCTACCAATGAATTATTTTCTGTTTTTGCTAAATTAATATGCTCTTCAAATTTTAATCCAAACTCTTGAGCCTTTGTTTTATGACTATCATCGTGATGAGCATCAAATATGATAGATCCCTCTTGTGCGATGAAGGTATCTATTCTTTGCTGCAGAGCAACACCCTGTATTCTCGAACTAAACTTGGATGCTATCGTCAAAGCACAATCAAGTATATGTGGCATAGTTTCTATATATTCAAATGGAACTAATATGTTTTTCATAAACTTTCCCCTATTTAAATATTATTGATTTTAAGCTAAACCCTTCATTAGTTCCACAGGATCAATAGGAAGTTGTATTTCTCTCCCAGTTTTCGCAGAAAGATCCATTGCCATTGTTAAGACAAGATTTCTGTGACCCTCGGCAGCCGTAGCATGAGGTGTCTCTTTTCCAAGATAAATTCTTCCAAACCAAGAGTTTGTTTCTTCTCTCATTGGCCCCCACAATTCACCATCATGTAAATCACCAGGGGGGAAACTAGTTAAAAAATCAACATTTCTATTAGCTTCAATCTTTAATCCGTCGGGTCTGTATGCTGGCCCTTGATTAAGTTCACTTGCTATAATGACATCTCTATGAGTATCTTCAATATCTATAACACCTTTGTCGCCAACAACACCAATTTCTAATCCATAAACCGCACCAGGCCATACCTTTGGCAATGCCCAGCAAATATTCATACTAAATATTGTTCCGTCTTCCATTGTAAAAACACCAAACGTGGCATCTTTTGTGCCCATTGCACCCATAATTTTATCTGTTGATTTTGCGTAAACAGAAACAGGTTTTGCTTGATCGCCAAGCATCCACATTGCCATGTCTAAACTGTGTGTTCCTGAAACAACCATAGGCGTCAAATGCCTTCTATCTTGGGTAAGTCTAAGTTCACCAGTTGGCGCCATCTGATTCATAAAAGCACGAACCACAACTGCCGTTGCTTCACCTATGTGTCCTGTCTGAATTCTTTCTTTAACAACTAAAAATCGTCTTCTAAACCTTTGTGTATAACCAACAACAGCATCAACGCCAGCATCTTCAATTGCTTTCAAAACCATTGCCGATTGAACGGCATCAGTTGCTAATGGCTTTTCGATTAACATTGGCAATTTTCTTTCCACGGCAGCTAATATAGGGTCAACATGACTCCAGGTAGATGTGGCAACAATTACAGCATCAACTTCTGGTCTAGCTATGAGCTCAGCAAAATCCGAAGTGAAATAATCAGCCTCAATATCATCTTTTAATTTCTTACCTAGGTCTTCATTAATATCTGCAAGTCCTATCCAACCAATCCCTGGATAATCTTTTGCGAATGTTGAACGCATTCTCCCTACAACGCCACATCCAATGACAGCTAAGCCAATTTGTTTTCTCTCGTTCATAATAATTCCCCATTAACACAATAAATAAACTTAACCTAGATACTACTAATATTTTTGAATTTATACAATTCTAATATTACTATTAACTGTAGATTAATTTTAAAATTTAATCACTTTTTAAATATTTTCTCCATAAATCTGGCCTATTGTTCTTTGTAGTATTAATTGATTTTTCTATTCTCCATTTTTTAATTTTTTCATGATTTCCTGACAATAATATTTCTGGAATTTCATGTTCACCATAACTTCTCGGAAGTGTATATTGAGGATATTCTAATAAACCATTTTCAAAACTTTCTTCAAAGGAAGATTCTTTTTTTCCCATCACACCGTCAATTAATCTAACGCAACTATCTATAACTAGCGAAGCTGCTATGTCACCTGAAGATAAAACCATATCGCCAATTGAAACCTCTAGTGCCCCAACTGAATCAACAACTCTTTGATCAATGCCTTCATATCTTCCACATATAATTATTACACCTGCTCCAGAAGAATATTTTTTTGCATCTAATTGATTGAACACCTTACCCCTTGGAGTCATGACCATTATTGGCCTTCTGTCAGCCTTAGTTTTAATTATATCAATAATTGGCAAGATGACATCTGCTCTTAATATCATGCCTGGTCCACCTCCAGCCGGAGGCCCATCAGCACGCAAGTTTTCTATGTTTGCATATTCTTTGATGTCGTGAATGTCTAAATTCCATAATCCATCTTTAAGCGATTTTCCTGCATTACTAACACCTAAGGTTCCAGGGAATACTTCCGGGGTTACAGTCAAAACGCTTGCCGTCCAACTATCATTTTCTTTATCTATTTTTTTTACCGACATGGTTCTAGCTCTATATAAATAATTATTTCATTTCATTCTATATTAGAAATATATATTTTTTTAGATTTTAAATCTATTTCTGGGAAATTATCTTTTGTAAATGGGATTATGGTCGTGCTACGATCATTCTTTTCTATTTCAATTAGGTCACCGGCACCAAAATTATGAACCATGAGCACTTTACCTAATTTTTCTAAATCTAAATTGTAAATATCAAGATTTATAAGATCTATGGAGTAATACTCATCGTTTAATAAATTTTCTAATTCCAGGCGATCGATATAAATTAGTTCCCCATTCAATGCTTCCGCATGGTCACGACTTTTAATATTCTTAACCTTAGCAATAAATAAGTTTTTACTTTTTCTATTTAAAATTACAACAAAATTCTTTGAAGGTAGTGCCGTCAGAATTTTATAGGTTACAATGCTTTGCGGATCGTCTGTGTAAGACTCAACCAAAACATTTCCCTTTACACCATGTGGACCGATTATTTTTCCAATACAAATACTGGCATTCATCGGATTACTCAATTAAATTTTATACTAATCTTTTGCCTTTAATTCTTCTGCTGCTGGAGCCTCTGCTTCTGCTGCTGGAGCCTCTGCTTCTGCTAAATCATTCTCTATTTTTTCAAGAGCTTTTTTCCCTGGCTTACCTTTGATTGGGTTGTTAGGCGATGTTCTTTTTGCTAATCCTGCCTCATCTAAAAATCTTAAAACTCTATCTGTTGGCTGTGCTCCAACACCTAACCAATACTTTATTCGTTCCTCATTAAGAGTAACCCTATTCCCAATCTCTTTAGACAACAACGGATTATATGTACCAACCTTCTCTATAAAACGACCATCCCTAGGATTTCTAGCATCTGTTACAACAATTCTATAATATGGTCTCTTTTTTGAACCACCTCTAGCAAGTCTTAGCTTTAACGCCATAATTATTCCTTCATTATTAAAATATTTATTTTTTATTATTCATACCTATATTCATTTTTTTCGTCCAGTTAAATTTAATAATCCTGATAATTTATTTTTATTATCAGAAAGACCGGGCAAGCCTGGAAGACCTTTTGTAGTTGATTTTCCAATTTCAGCCAGCATATTATCTGTTAAATTTAATGGCTTATCTAATGAATTAGCATTATCCTCTGACATTCCTACACCGAAATTATCATTAAGCATACCTCTTTTACCAAATTTTTTCATCATGTCTGAAGTTTGTCTATGTAATTTCACCAATTTGTTGACTTCTGGAACACCCGAGCCCGATCCCTTTGCAATCCTTTTCTTGCGTGATGCATTTAATATCTTTGGAGACCTTCTCTCTTTTTTTGTCATAGAAGAGATAATTGCAATTTGTCTTTTTACAACAGAATCATCAAGGTTAGCTTCTGCCATTTGTTTTTTTATTTTACCAATACCTGGCAACATCCCCAATAATCCACTAATACCCCCCATCTTTGACATTTGCTGTAATTGGCTTGACATGTCGTCTAAATCAAAAATTCCTTTAGCAATTTTACTAGCAATTTTTTCAGCTTTCTCAGTGTCAATTGTCTCTTTTGCCTTTTCAACTAAACTTACTATATCGCCCATACCAAGGATTCTGCCTGCAAGACGACTTGGATAAAATTCTTCTATATCGCCTATCTTTTCTCCCACACCAATAAATTTAATAGGCTTTCCCGTTATCGCTTTCATTGAAAGTGCAGCTCCACCTCGTGAATCACCATCAAGCCTTGTTAAAATAACCCCCGTTAAAGGAAGTTTTTCAGAGAATGAATTTGCTACGTTTACAGCATCTTGCCCTGTAAGAGAATCTGCTACTAATAATATTTCATGAGCCGTAACATTTGAATTAATAATTTCCATTTCATTCATTAGCTCTGAGTCAACATGAAGTCTTCCAGCTGTATCAAGTATTACTGAATCGTAGCCACCAACTTTAGCAGCTCCAATTGCCCTCTTAGCTATTGAAACTGGGGTTTGGTCTTTTATAATAGGTAATGTATCAATTCCAATCTGCCTACCTAGTATTTCTAACTGTTCCTGTGCAGCAGGTCTTTTAACATCTAAGGATGCCATTAAAATTTTTAATTTATATTTATCTCTTATAAACTTTGCTATTTTTGCTGAGGTTGTGGTTTTACCTGAACCTTGGAGACCAACCATCATAATAACTGACGGGGGAGAGACTTTTAGATTTAAAGATGAGTCATCAGATCCCAACAAATCAGTTAAAGTGTCATTAACTATTTTAATAACCAACTGTGCAGGTGATACTGACTTTAAGACTTCTTGGCCAACGGCTCTTTGTCGGACTTTATCAAGAAAATCCTTCACAACTATTAATGCTACATCAGCTTCTATCAGAGCTCTTCTAACCTCTTTTAGAGCTTCATCAACATTCTCTTCAGAGAGGTATCCTCTTTTCGTAAGTTTTGAAAATATATCTGAGAGTCTATCGGATAAAGTATCAAACATCTTAAACCCCAAAAATTTAAATTAAATCATTACTATTTTAATTTTAAAAATATATACATTTAACAAGATATTATATATTTCTATATATAAAAATATATAATATGTATATATTTCAACAAGATTAATCTCTATTAAAATAAGAACTACAAAATAAAGTATCCATATAAGTATATATAATTAAAATCCAAAGAGTACCAAATAATATTGTTAGAAAGTTTTTTATGGCTGAATCAAACAAAAATATTAATAACATATTACAAGAAGATATATTTCCTATAAATTTTATTGATCTTAAAAAACAATATGATGTGATAGAAGAGGAAATAACGTCTAGTGTGGGTGAAATATTAAAAAGTGGTCGCTATATTCTTGGACCAATTGTTGAAAATTTAGAAAATGAACTATGTTCTACTACTGGATCAAAATATGCTGTATCAGTTTCATCAGGCACAGATGCTCTTTTTATAACTTTATTATCACTAGGAATAGGGCAAGGTAGCAAAGTTTTTCTACCTTCTTTTACATACACAGCAACAGCCGAGGTAATAGTTTTAGTTGGAGCAACGCCTGTATTTGTTGATGTGGATGAACATACATTTAATATTTCCAATGAGGACTTAGTAAAAAAAATTATAGAAAGTAACATTAAAATATCAGATAAAAAATCTGCTATCTTAGCCGTAGATCTTTTTGGACTACCTGCTGATTATAAAGAACTCAAGAAAACAGCAGAAAAATATGATCTGCATCTAATATCTGATGCCGCACAATCTTTTGGCGCCAGTGTAAATAATATTAAAGTGGGGAAATTAGCAGATATAACAACAACTAGCTTCTATCCAACAAAACCGCTTGGTTGCTATGGGGACGGTGGAGCAATCTTTACAGATAATGAGGAATTAGCAATTATTCTAAAATCAATACGGTCCCACGGGCAAGGAGCCGATCCTTATGATAACGTGCGTATTGGAGTAAATGGTAGATTTGATTCCTTGCAAGCCGCAATACTATTAGAAAAATTAAAAATATTTGATACAGAATTAAAAGTAAGATGTGATATCGCAAATTTATATAATAAAGGACTAGCGGATTTGGTTCAAGTTCCTATTACGAGGGGTAGCGCTATAAACTCTTCTTGGGCTCAGTATACAATCATAACCGAGAGAAGGGATGAATTAAAAGAATACTTACATAGCAAAAATATACCAACAATGATTTATTATCCAAAACCAATGCACCATCAATCTGCATATGAAAAATATCATAAAAAAAATTCAAATCTTTTTGTCAGCGAACGGTTGAGTAAAGAAGTAATAAGCCTTCCTTTTCATCCTTATTTGAACAATAATCAAATTACTTTTATAATAGAAGAAATTAAGAACTTTTTTGCAAATACTAGTTCGAATTAAATAATTATAACTAAAATTATATGTGTGAAATATGAATACACTAGATTCTATTAGATATTATAAAATGAATGGTCTTGGTAATGATTTTATAATTTTTGATAATAGACAAGTTAAAATTAAAATAACAAAAAAACTAATTCGCATTGTAGCGAATAGGGAATTCGGTATTGGGTGCGATCAAGTTATCTTAATTGATAATTATGGTGAAAATAATATATATATGAGAATATGGAATCAAGATGGTACAGAAATTAGTGCGTGCGGAAACGCAACGAGATGCGTAGCGCTAAAAATACTAGAAGAGAGAAACTCTAATTCTCTAAAAATAAAAACTAAATCTGGCGAACTTATCTGCACAAGGCAAAGCCAAAAAAATATTAAAGTTGATATGGGGATCCCAAAATTTAAATGGGAAGATATTCCTCTTGCAAAAAAGATGGATGATACCAGTGCTATAAGTTATGATTTTAAAATAGGTAACTTAGAAACTATATATCCTCCTAGTCTAGTAAATGTTGGGAATCCACATTGTATATTATGGATAAAAAACCTAGCGTCAGTAGATATAAGTAATATTGGTTCAGAAATCGAAAATGATATTCTTTTTCCAAAAAAAGTTAATGTTAGTTTTGCCAACATTAAGAATAGAAACTTAATTGATCTAATAGTTTGGGAAAGGGGTGCTGGGATGACAAAAGCATGCGGCACTGCTGCATGTGCAGTAGCGGTAGCGGCAAGCAGAATTAATAAAGCTGAAAGAGAAGTTGAAGTTAACCTTCCAGGCGGTAGTCTGAACATTATGTGGGATGAAAATGATCGTATTCAGATGACTGGAGAAGCAGTATTTGATTATGAAGATTATTTGCCTAAAGATTTAATTACTATATGAGTACAACATGAATGAAAAAAATTTAGATTTCATAACTTTTGGATGCAAATTAAATATGTTTGAATCAGAAATTATGAGAGAAAAGGCAATAGAACACGGATTAGAAAATATAACTTTCTTTAATACATGCGCCGTCACCAATGAAGCAATAAGACAAGCAAGACAAAGGATAAGAAAAGAAAAGAGAAATTATCCAAATAAAAGAATTATAGTTACCGGCTGCGCCGCTCAGTTGCATCCTGAAGAGTTTAATGAAATGGATGAAGTTGATTTCATAATTGGCAATCAAGAAAAAACATTATCAAAAACATATGAAGATTTAAAGAATAATGTCCTGAGTATTCCGTCAATTAAAGTAACAGATATAATGGAAGTCAGAGAAACGTCATCCCATCTCTTAAAAAGTTTTGGAAGTAAGACAAGAGCTTTCGTAGAGGTTCAAAATGGCTGTGACCATAGGTGTACTTTTTGTATTATACCTTATGCAAGAGGTAACTCCAGATCAGTTCCTGCTAACCACGTTATCAAGCAAATAAAAAATCTTGTTGCTACTGGTTATTCAGAAATCGTGCTTACGGGAGTAGATATTACATCATACGGCAAAGGCTTAGATGATAATATTAATCTTAGCAAACTCATTGCTTTAATAATTAAAGATATACCTGATCTTAAACGTTTAAGAATATCTTCTATTGACTCAATAGAGATTGACCAAGAATTTATTGATATTTTTGTATCTGAAAAAAAAATTATGCCCCATCTGCATTTGTCTATTCAGTCAGGCGATAACCTTATTTTAAAAAGAATGAAAAGAAGGCATCTTGCGGAGCACACACTCGAATTTTGCCAAAAAATTAGAGAATTAAGAGGTGAAACTGTTTTTGGGGCAGATATAATTACAGGATTTCCAACAGAAACTGATGAAATGTTTAAAAATACAAAAGAACATATAGATAATTGTAATCTTACCTATCTGCATATTTTTCCGTTCTCAGCAAAAAAATGCACCCCTGCTGAAAAAATGCCTCAAATACAAAATAACATTATCAAAAAGAGAGCTACAGAATTGAGAAAATTAGGAAGTCTTAAGTTAGATTCATTTCTTGAAGAGCAAATTGGACAAAGCCACGAAATATTAGTTGAAAAAAATGGATTTGGACGAACAGAGCAATACTGTGAGGTTAATTTCAATGGAAATTATAACCAAGGAGAAATTATTACTGGTTTAATTAAGTCTGTTAATCAAAATAAGTTAAATGCAAAAATTATCTAAAAATCTAAAAAGGTAATACAATTGAATAAGTTAAATTGGATATCAAGGCTTAAAAAAGGACTGTCAAAGTCATCCTCGACAATCTCTGAGGGTATACACAATATATTAACTAAAAAAAGGCTTGATGCCAGTACCCTCCAATCCCTTGAGGATCTGCTAATCGAAGCTGACCTTGGGTTAGATTTATCGATTAGCATTATAGAAAAATTAAAATCTGAAAAATTTGAGAAAAATATCAGCGTCGAAGAAATAAAAATATTTTTATCAAAAGAGATTCAACAAAAATTAAATCCAATTTCATTGCCTTTGGAAATAAATCAATCAGCAAAACCTCATGTAATACTTGTAGTTGGCGTTAACGGTTCCGGGAAAACAACTACAATAGCTAAATTAAGCAATAAATTCGTTAAGCAAGGGTATAAAGTTGTATTTGGAGCCGCCGATACATTTCGGGCTGCCGCTGCTGAGCAATTGAAGGTGTGGGCTGATCGATTAGGTATTGAAATAATAGGCATTAAAGGTGAAAAAGATTCTTCTGGAGTTGCCTACGATTCTCTGATTAGAGCTCAGCAACAAAAAGCTGATATACTGATTATAGATACAGCAGGACGCTTGCAAAATAAATCAGGATTGATGGATGAATTAGCTAAAATAAATAGAGTGCTAAAAAAAATCAATCCAAGCAGCCCCCATTCAATTCTACTAACGCTTGATGCAACATCTGGTCAAAATGCAATTCATCAAGCAGAGATATTCCAAAAGGTATCAAATGTAACTGGGCTAATCATAACAAAATTAGATGGCACAGCGCGTGCTGGGTTTTTAGTATCAATAGCTGATAAACTTAATATACCAGTTCATGCTATTGGAGTTGGAGAAGATATTGATGATTTAAATGACTTTAATAGCAATGATTTTGCTGATATCATGGTTGGCTTAGATAAGAATAGATCAGATTAATAGAATAAACAGCTTAATATGAGAAAAAAATCTCCACCAAAATCAATTGATCCCGATAGCTCAATTTTTCTTTTATTTCATAAGATAGAACAAAAAATAAATTCTATCCTAAATTCTATACTAGAAAAATATAATATTACACCAAGACAATATCTATTATTACAAGCAATTGATTATCTAGCGGGAACAACTCAAATTGAGATACAGAACAAAACAAATATTGATAGAACTACAGTTAGTCATTTAGTTAGAAAACTACTTGATAAAGAATTAATTAAAATGGAAATAAATTATACTGATTCTAGGGTAAAAAATATAAGAATTACTCCAAAAGGACGAGTTTTCACAAGGAAAATTCAAAATAAAATTATTCGTGCTGAAGAAGAGTTTCTAGCTACGCTTAATCTTGCAAAAAAAGATAGATTCATCGAAAATTTGATGAAAAATATTAACCAATAAAATATGTTATTATATAAATTTATTTATTTAATTCCATAATTTCCATAGCATCTGCAATTGTTAGTGGGCCAACATATTTTTTTAAAACAATTCCGTTGCCATCAACAACAAAAGTTTCCGGAATCCCATAGACGCCGAGATTAATAGCTGAAATGCCATCACTATCAATACCTATATAACTGTATGGATTTCCTAAATCATCAAGGAAACGAGAAGAATTTACTAGTTTATCCTTGTAATTAATACCGAATATAACCATTCCATTATCTCTTAAAAACATTAAAATCTCATGTTCAGCCCTACAAGGAGTGCACCATGATGCCCAAATATTCACTATTGATAATTGACCTTTCTTTAAATCATTAGTTGTAAAACCTGGAGTAGACGGCATCAGATTTTCTTCTAAATTAAATTTGATATCAGGAAAATCCTTACCCACATAAACCGATGGAATAGTTGATGGATCTGTAATTTTTAGAGAGTTGAATAATATTGTAATAATTATTATAGCTAAAATTACTGGTAATGCATATATTAAGGAAAATTTGCTCTTTAGCATTTTATTATACATCTTGTAATCATTAGATATCGGTTTCAGAAAATTTTAATTTTAACTTCTCTAAAGTCTTTTTATGTCTAATTAAGTTAATCTTAAAATATAAAAATAAAAAAATAAAAAGCAATCCTGTAATTAAATAAGAAGAGGTGATAAAATAAATATATTCACTTTGCACAACTATTATCCTAAAAATATTAATCTAATTATTAATATCATTTATTCTTCTTTGATTGATAGCCCTAATTTTATTTTTTATTAATTCTATTCTCATTGAGAGAAGGAGTAGATATAAAAATAAAATAGAAAAAGCAAAAAACATTATAATCAGAGGATAAAGCATCGACGAATGTATTGACGGACCATCAATTTTTAAAATACTAGCTGGTTGATGCAATGTATTCCACCAATCAACTGAAAATTTAATTATTGGTATATTAATAAAACCAATTATTGCATAAATTGCAGCTATTTTTTCAGATTTCATGGAAGTATTTTGACTTCTTAAAAGTAGAATATAACCTATATAAATAAAAAATAAGAACATTACTGAAGTAAGCCTGGCATCCCATACCCACCAAACACCCCACATTGGCCTGCCCCATATGGCTCCAGTTAATAATACACTTAAAGTAAATATCAAACCAATTGGCGCTGCGGATTTTGCTGCAATCACTGTAATTGGATTTCTAAAAATAATTGTAATAATGCTCATCAATGTTATGAACGAATATATCAATAAGGCCATCCATGCAGAAGGCACATGGATATACATAATTTTAACCATCTCTCCCTGTTGATAATCAATTGGCGCAATTACTAAACCCCAATAAATTCCCACAATAAATAAGGCTAAAGAAAATAAACCGATAAATTGAATTATTTTTTCTGATAGTTTATTAAAATTAGTTGGATTAATTAAGCTTATCAATATTCTTTCCTAAATTTAAATTTATCTATATACAACATCCAGATTTTTTTCTCAAAGTCAATATGAGTTTGTTCTTAGTATTAGAGAAATAAGAAAAGGAGCTAACGCAATTGATAACATAGAAAACCCGGATATTAGCATTACTGAAACTGAGTAACTATTAATTCCTATAACATTAATGTTAGTAGCTGAAATTCCTACAATAATTAATGGTATGTAAAGAGGCAAGATTAAAATGGTTATCAATATTCCTGATCGTTCCATGCCAAGAGTAAGCGCCGAACCAACTGCAGCTATGAAAACAAAAGCCGGGCTACTGATAAAAATTATAAATGTAATAGGCAATATCAGATCCATTGATATATTTAGAAGTATGCTCATAATTGGTATTACAATAATTAATGGGAGCGTTATAGATATCCAGTAAGCAAATACTTTACATATTATTATGATCTCAAAAATAGCACTATCCATAATCATAAAATCCATAGTGCCATCAACATGGTCATCTTTGAATAGACGGCTAATAGTAAAAAGTGTTGTAAGTAAGAATGCAATCCATAACAAAACAGGCCCTACTTTTGGTAAAATATCTATATCTGACCCAATCCCAATAGGCAGAAGAGAAATAATAACTAGAAAAAAACCAAAGCCCATAGCGATGTGATCGCCATCTTTATAAGAAATCACAAGGTCACGTTTGATTATAGCTAAGTAAGTACCCATAATTTATATCACTCAAAGACTCAATAAAATTTGATTATCAAATTTTAGATCTGTATGCGTCGTAATTATTATTAATTTACCTAAATCAATATGTTTCTCAATTAATTTTTTTACTACTTCCTGAGATTCTCTATCCAAACCTACCATTGGTTCATCGAGCAACCATATTGACTTCTCAGCAAGAAAAATTCTAATAAGAGATAATTTTTTCATTTGACCGAATGACAATAAACCAACTGATATATCGGATAAGCTATCAAGTTTGAATTTAATCAACAGGTCTTTATTTATTTCTTTTTTATAATAACGACTCCAAAATATTATATTTTCTTGAACCGTTAGCTCATTCTTAATTGCTAACTTATGACCAGAATAATTACATTGATGTAAATATTCTATCTTTTCACCCTTCTCATTAATAGAATAAATCTCTCCAGAGGTTGAATGTAATAGGCCACTTATGCATCTTAAAAGTGATGTTTTTCCTGAACCATTAGATCCCATTACAATAATAGGCTTATAGGATTCTAAACAAAAGGATAAGTCTTTAAATAAAAATTTACCTCCACGCTCTAAATGTAAATTATCTATAATCAACTTCATTTATTAATTATCCAATTCTAGAATTATTATTAATTTAGAAATTTTCTTTTATATTATTAAAAAATTAGAAACAAGCATGCTTGAATTTAATTTAATAATATTATTACATTAATAATGGGCTGATAAAGGATCTAGAGATTTTTCTATTGGTGGCGCAAAATTGGTAAGGTCAATCCCTTCTACGGCACTTCTATACTCTTCTATACTTGGCGTTCTACCAAGTATTGCAGAAAGAACGACGACTGGGGTTGACGCAAGCAGAGATTCTCCTTTTTTTTCGGTAGAATCTTCAACCACTCTTCCTTTAAATAGTCGCGTTGATGTGGCTAGAACGGTATCTCCTTTAGCAGCTTTTTCTTGGTTTCCCATACAAAGGTTACATCCGGGTCTTTCTAAATATAATATATTTTCGTATTCTAGACGCGCAGTATTCTTAGGCGTAACATCATCAAATTCAAAACCAGAATACTTTTGCAAAATACTCCAATCACCCTCTTCTTTCAATTCATTAATTATATTGTAGGTTGGTACGGCAAGCACTAAGGGAGCTTTAAATTTGACACTACCCGACCTTTTTTCAAGGTTTCGGAGCATATGAGCGACAATTTTAACATCACCTTTGTGGATCATGCAAGACCCAACAAACCCTAGATCTACCTTTTTTTCAGCTTTATAGTATGAAATTGGCCTAATCGTATCATGGGTATATCGCTTTGACACATCAATATTGTTCACATCTGGATCGGCAATCATTGGCTCGTTTATCTTATCTAACTCCACAACTACATGCGCAAAATAATTTGCATTATCGTCCGGTGCTAATGCCGGTTTTTTACCAGATTTTATTTCTAAAATTCTTTTCTCAGCGATATCAATCAAGTTCTGCAGCATTCTCTTATCGTTATCCATACCCTGATCTATCATAATATTAATACGATCTCTTGCAATTTCAAGAGATTCAACAAGCGTATCATCTTCAGAAATACAAATAGATGCCTTTGCTTTCATTTCAGCGCTCCAGTCTGTAAAAGTAAAAGCTTGGTCTGCAAGCAATGTACCCGTATGAACTTCGATAACGCGTCCCAAGAAGACATTATCACCAAATTGCTTTAGCATTTGGGCTTGTGTTGCATGAACAACATCGCGGAAGTCTACATGGCCAGACATGCTGCCTTTAAATGTCACCTTTACTGATTCAGGTATCTGCATAGACGCCTCCCCAGTTGCAAGAGCGAGCGCAACGGTTCCAGAATCCGCTCCAAATGCAACACCTTTAGACATCCGAGTATGGGAGTCACCACCAATTATGATTGCCCAATCATCAACTGTTATATCATTCAAAACCTTGTGAATCACATCGGTCATAGAATGGTAAATTCCTTTTGGGTCTCTACCTGTAATCAGACCAAAATTTTGCATGAACTTCATAAGTTTAGGTGTATTTTCCTGCGCTTTCAAATCCCAGACTGAAGCAGTATGGCATCCAGACTGATAAGCCCCATCTACGGTTGGCGAAATGATTGTTGCTGCCATAGACTCTAGTTCTTGCGCAGTCATCGGGCCAGTTGTGTCTTGGGATCCAACAATATTTACTTTTACTCTGACATCTGACCCTGCATGAAGAACAGCGCCTTGTTCAATACCTAGCGCATTTGCATTGAAAATTTTCTCAACGGCAGTAAGGCCTTGCCCCTTATGATAAACTTCCTTCGAAGGTGCAAATACAGATTTTAGCTTAATGTTCAATGTTTTGCATGCTAAGCTTTGTAACTTTGTGCCAAAGACAATCGCGTAAGAACCTCCCGCTTTAATAAATTCTACTTTTTGAGGGGTAAAGGACGAAGACACATCAACCAATTCTTTGTCTCCTTTTTCATTATAGAGCTTTTTATCTTTCGTATTAATCCTAAGAATAGTTCCTGTTTCGACGGAATATTTCTGCTCAAGAACAGCATTATCATCATTATTCATAATTGGATTACCATCCGAATCTAGTTTTTTTACCCAGTTCTTTAGATCTATCCCAATGCCTCCGGTTACGCCTACAGTTGTTAAAAAGATCGGAGAAATGCCGTTTGTTCCAGCAACGATCGGTGCATTATTGACGAAAGGTACGTATGGACTGGCTGGTTTTCCGGTCCATAAAGCCACATTATTGACACCAGACATACGAGAAGATCCTACTCCCATAGTTCCCTTCTCCGCAATCAACATAACACGTTTATCTGGATTTATTTTCTGTAGTTCTTTTATTTCAGCCTGTGCTTTCTCCGAAATAAAGCACTTGCCATGAAGTTCTCTATCTGATCTAGAATGAGCCTGGTTTCCTGGAGATAATAAATCTGTAGAAATATCTCCTTCTGCAGCTACATAAGTAACAACCTTAATTTCTTCATCGATGTCAGGTAGGTTTGTAAAAAATTCAGCTTTTGCATAGCTCTTTAGAATATTTTCAGCAACCAAATTGCCTTCTTCGTAAGCGACCTTAAGGCGTTCTGTATCAGCCTCATATAGAAAAAACTGAGTTTTGAGGATATCTGCAGCATCTTGTGAGATCAATGCATCGTCACCCAAAGCTAAATCGAGCAGAACACTGATTGAGGGTCCACCCTTCATGTGAGATAATAACTCTAAAGCAAAAGAACTAGAAATTTCCTCCACCACAGTGTCTCCAAGAATGATTTCTTTTAAAAACTTTGACTTTTCAGCAGCAGCACTTGTTGTTCCAGGCAAGATATTGAACATAAAGAAATTTAATGAATCTTCTCTGAACCTATTGTTACCATCCTTAATTTGTAAAATAAGTTCTTTTACCAGAGCACCATCATCAATTGGTTTTGGATTTAATCCTTGTTTTTTTCGACTTTCGATTTCATCTAGATAGGTTGTATAAAAATTCATATTTATTCCTGCACAATAATATTAGTTGAGCCTCAATCTCGGCCAGTAATCTTTATCTAATTACTATAATTAAATTCAAAATGAAAGCAAGTCCCCATACCAGATTTGAATATCTCTTTACATTATGTATTAAAAGAATTAGCTGATAAGAAAATTACATTGAACGTTTTAATATCTCTTGTAAATTCTGACCAAAAATACTAATGTCGGAAGGTTTCTCTCCATCCATAATTAATGCATAGTCGTATAAAATACGAGCTATTACTTCAAGGTCTTTAGATTTCTTTTTTGATAGTTTCTTTGAGAATTGTTTTATTAATGAATGATTAGGATTAATTTCTAAAACTGGCAAAGCCTTCTCAGTTCCCTGTCTTTCCATAAGAATTTTTTCTAAAGTTTTATCAACTCCGCCATCCGCAATAGACAAGCAAACTGGACTATCAACAAGACTCTCATTTAATCTAACATCAGTCACTAATAAATCTAAAATAGTCTTCAAGTATGGAATTGCTTCAGATAAATTTTTATTATCTTCTGAAGTTTTATCTACTTTCTCATCTTTATTTTCAATAATTGGTATTAACTTTAACTCTTCTTGTGCCTGTGAAACTTGTTTAAATGACTTTCCTTCAAAACCTAATACGGTACTTGTCCAAAAACTATCTACAGGATCCGTAAGGGTAAGAACCTCAACCCCTCTTGCTTTAAAACCCTCTAACTGTGGATTTGCATTAATCGTGTTGAGAAGTTCACCTGTTATATAGAATATGGATGTTTGGTTTTCTTTCATATCAGCAACGTATTGATTAAGAGATCTAAGATCAGTGCCCTGAGTTGACTGGAATCTTAGCAATTTTAATAGATCGTCTCTTTTTTCATAATCTTCATAAAGACCTTCTTTGATAACGGCACCGAAATTATTCCAAATACCAGAATATTTAACACTATCGCTTTCTGAAAGTTTAGAAAGTGTGCTTATCAATCTATTTCGAATAGCCTTCTTTATTGCTATTACAACTGAATTATCTTGAAGTACATCTCTACTTACCGTTAATGGAATATCAGGACAGTCTATAACGCCGCTAACAAATCTAAAGTATGAAGGAATAATATCTGTACTTTCAGAGATTAGAACTTTCTTAACATACAGTTTAAGCTTTGATCTTTTTGCTGGATCAAATAAATCAAAAGGTTTGGTGGATGGTAAAAATAACAAAACATCATACTCATACCTGCCTTCCGCTTTATAATGAATAGTCATTTCTGGATCGTCAAAACTTTGCGCTATTGAATGATACAATTCAAGATATTCTTCTTTAGTAACATCAGATTTAGATTTAGACCATATAGCATTTGATGTATTTGCACTCTCAACTTCACCCAGAATACCTTCCTTAAACTCGGCAATTTCTATTGGAAAGGAAATATGATCCGAATGAGTACGAATTATATCTTTAATATTTGATATATCCAAAAATTCATCCATTTTATCTCTTAGGGATAAAAATATACTCGTACCATTACTTGTAGGAGTATCAAAGCTATTTTGCTCTATTGTGAATGTCCCTGAGCCGTCTGAAATCCAAACCCATGAATCATTTGAATCAACATTTTTTGAAATAACTTTTACTGTATCTGCAACTATAAAAGCTGAATAAAAGCCAATACCAAATTGCCCAACCTGAGATATATTTTTCTCTTCTTCTTTTATTCCGTCAACAAATTCTTTAGTTCCTGACTTTGCAATAGTACCTAAATTATCAATCATCTCTTGGCGGCTCATTCCAATGCCATTATCAGAAATTACTAATTCATTATTTTTAGTATCCACTGTAATATGAATTTTTAACTCGGAAGAGCTCTTAACAAGCTTATCGTTAGTTAGAGCTTGATAACGAAGCTTATCACAAGCATCAGAAGCGTTCGATATTAATTCTCTTAGAAAGACCTCTTTATTCGGATACACGGAATGAACAAGAATGTCCAATAGTCTGGATACTTCTGCGCCAAATTGCTTTTTCTCTTTTTTATTTTTCTTTGTGTTATTAGTTTTTTCAACCATGCTTCCCCTTTAGAATAAATCGATTAAAGTTATGTATAGTATAAAAATTATTTTTTTCAAATTATATTTATACTATGATAGAATACAAGAAATTATCTTTTATAAGGAGATCTAATTGAATAAAAAAAATATATTACAATTATCAAATTATAAACACAGTTCAAAAAATAAAAATTTCGTACCTAGATTTATCTCATTTACAAAACAAGAGTTAAGTCTGATTTTATCAATATACGGAAGAAAAGTTGCATCCGGTGAATGGAAAGATTATGCAATTGATTGCCTTCAAGATAAAGCAATTTTCTCTGTTTTTAAAAATTCCCATGAAATCCCTACTTATATGATAATAAAAGATCCAAATCTTTCGAAACTACAAGGCTCTTATATCATTAAATCATCAAATGGCCATATATTAAAAAGAGGACATGACCTTAAAAATGCTCTACAAATTCTAGAAAAGGCAAAAAGATTCAGAGCATTAGGATAAGTTACCTTAATGAATAATTATCTTCTGTTCCCGAACAATTGTAACAGCAATATGAACATATTTATAAAGTCTAAATAAAGTCTTAGAGCGCCCATAATTGCTTTACGGCCCGATACTTCCGCACTATCTCCTGCGTGATATATTTCTTTTATTTGTTGCGTATCATAAGCTGTTAATCCTGCAAACACTAAAACACCAATCACTGATATAGCAAATTGCATGAAACTTGATCCAATAAACATATTAACAACCGAAGCAAGTATAATACCAATTAATCCCATAAACAGGAACGAACCCCAACCAGAAATATCTTTCTTAGTTGTATAGCCATAAAAGCTAAGAGCTCCAAAGGTTGCCGATGTTATCAAAAATACTCTCGTAACGCTATCGCCGGTATACATAAGAAATACATATGACAAGGATAAACCCATTAAACCAGAAAATATCCAAAACGCAATCTGTGCTGTACTAGTACTCATTCGTGATATTCTTGCGCTTAAATAGAAAACCATTCCAATAGGAGCAAGCATTACAACCCATATTAATGGAGATTGTGCTATTGAATAGTAAACTCCTGTAGAGGCTCCCAAAAATGCAACAATCGCTGTAATCAATAGGCCTGACGCCATATAATTATATACACGCATCATATAAGATCTTAGACCTTGGTCAATTTCTGCTGAATCAGATGCTAATGTTTTATTATAAACTCTTGGTTCCATTTTATTAATTCTCTCTTTAAAATCAAAATTATTAAATACATTACTCTATGTAATATGTTGTACTATCATAAAAATTTCAAGTAAAAATAAATTATATATTTATCATAAAGAGAGATAAATGTTATAAAATTATTAAAATAAAAAATAATTTTATTAAAAATAAATTTTTATATTTTATATTATATTTTATCAAAAGGATTTTAAAGTGGACATTGAAAAAAAACTAAGCGCTCTAAGCAATTGGACAAAGATACGTGAATCATCATCTATCCAAAGAAAAATTAAATTTAAAGATTTTAAAGAAGCCTGGAATTTTATGAATCTTGTAGCAGAGAAAGCTGAAGAACTCGATCATCATCCAGAGTGGCTGAACGTCTATAATAGAGTAGAAATCATTTTAAGTACTCATGATCAAGGAGGAATAACCAACCTTGATATAGAACTAGCAAAATTTATTGATAGCATTTCATAACAACAAAAACAGAATAGTAAACAATATGAATAATACATTTACACATCCCAATAGATTAAGAGGTTACTTTTCAATCGGTGCAGAAAATATATCTAAACCAATGAATTTGGGTAATTTATTTAGATCTGCCCATGCATTTGGTGCAAATTCAGTTTTTACAATCTCGCCACATAAAAAAGTATCTAATAATATGCGAGCTATGAACAAGTCGGATACATCAAAATCTACCGAACATTTACCTTATTATGAATGGGAATCCGTTGAAAAAATGCAGGTTCCAAAAGGATGCGAAATAGTAGGTATTGAGCTTCTCGAAGATGCTAAAGAATTACCTAGCTTCAGGCACCCTATGAGAGCAGCTTATGTTCTTGGAGCTGAAGCAGGATCCCTATCCGAATCGATGATAGAGCGTTGTGATCATATTATAAAAATACCAACTACTTTTTCGATTAATGTTGCTATAGCTGGAGCAATTGTAATGTATGACAGAGTTAGAAGTCTTGGAAAATTTCCTAGACCCCCAGTTACTTCATGGGGTCAAGAAGAAGAAGTATCTGAACATCTTTACGGAAAATCAATAAATTTAATAGATAATAGATAATTAAAAAATATTTTTAATAAAATAAAAATATAAAGTTAATATTAATTAAGGGAACCAGCATGTTAAAAAAAGTAATACCATTAATTTTATCTATATTTATTCTTATAGTTAATACAAATCCTAGTCTGGCTGATACTGTTCTCAGAGGCAAATACGGAGATTGGAATGTTTTTACTAATTCTGCCGATGAAACAATGTGCTTTATTGCAAGTATACCAATAAAACAATTACCTACATCTAAGAACTGGAATCCTACTTTCTATCTTGCAAAATATGGTCAAAATGCCATCCAACCAAGTATAAATGCTGGTTATAAATATAGAGCTGGTACGCAAGCTACTATAAAAATATTAGAATACACACTTCAATTAGATACCGAAGGACAAGGAGCCTGGCTTGGAACACAAGAAGCAGAAAAAATTCTAATCGACGCTATGAAAAAAGGTACTTCAATGGTAGTGAAAGGTGAATCAGAATTCAATACATTGACTACAGATACCTATTCGCTTAAAGGGGTAACAAGAAGTATTCAAGAAATGAATAAATTATGTCCAACCAAATAAAAAAAATTTAAACCAATGGAACAAAATATAAATTTAAATAATGACATAAGCTTATCAGAAGGTATTCATAATCTGAATCCACTATATGGGATGAGTCGAGAAGATCTACTTTCTAATTTATCTTCTTTGGATATTATACCAAACAAACAAATCCCAATGCGTATTAAGCAATTATGGAATTGGACTTATGTAAATGGAGTTGATGATATCAATTCAATGCAAAATATATCAAAACCGATCAGAGATAAATTGCAAGATATATATACGTTACATAGACCAAAAATTGTTACAGAACAAAAATCTTCTGATGGGACTATCAAATGGTTAATAGCCTTAGAAGATAAATTAGGAAATTCAAGTGGAAATGAAATTGAAACAGTATATATTCCTGACGGTAAAAGAGGGACATTATGCTTATCTAGCCAAATTGGATGCACATTAAATTGTTCATTCTGCTTCACAGGAACTCAAAAACTTGTCAGAAATTTATCTACTTTTGAAATATTATCTCAAATCTTAATTGCTAGGGATAGATTAGACGATTGGCATAAAAATAATTTGAACGCCCAAAGAAAAATTACAAATATTGTTATGATGGGTATGGGCGAACCTCTTTATAATTTTGAAGCTGTCAAAAATGCCCTATTAATTGCTTCGGATGGAGATGGCCTAGCAATCTCTAAACGAAGAATTACTTTATCAACTTCAGGTGTCGTACCAATGATTGAAAGGGTAGCAACAGAAATTGGGGTAATGCTAGCTATATCCCTGCATTCAGTATCAGATGAAGTTAGAAATAAACTGGTGCCTATAAATAAAAAATACCCTATCAAAGAGTTACTGAAAGCCTGCAAAAACTTTCCTGGTTTGAAAAATTCTAGCAGAATTACATTTGAATATGTTATGTTGAAGGATATAAATGACAGCGAATATGACGCAAAAAAATTAGTAAAAATGTTAGAAGACATTCCTTCAAAAATTAATATTATTCCATTTAATCCGTGGCCAGGATCGGAATATAAATGTTCGGATTCTAAACAAATTAAAAAGTTTGCAGACATATTAAACAATGCTGGATTTTCTAGCCCTATTCGTAGACCGAGAGGTAGTGATATAATGGCCGCTTGCGGACAATTAAAATCATCTAGCGAAAGAATCCGTTCTAATAAAATAATTAATGAATTTTAATCTATTTTATACTAATTATAATAATATTCGATAAATTGGTGACAGAAGATGAAAAAAATAAAAAAAGTTGTGTTAGCTTATTCTGGTGGATTAGACACATCTATAATACTTAAATGGTTACAAACTGAATATAATTGCGAGGTAGTGACTTTTACAGCTGATCTTGGTCAAGGGGAAGAAATAGAGCCGGCTAGAAAAAAGGCAGAACTACTTGGAATAAAAGAAATATATATTGAAGATTTAAGAGAAGAGTTTGTAAAGGATTATGTATTTCCAATGTTTAGAGCCAATACTGTCTATGAGGGTCAGTATTTACTTGGCACTGCAATAGCCAGACCTTTAATAGCAAAAAGACAAATTGAGATAGCGCTAGAAACTAATGCTGACGCAGTTTGTCATGGCGCTACGGGGAAAGGGAACGATCAAATAAGATTTGAACTTGGGTATTATTCATTAAACTCTAGTATAAATGTTATAGCTCCTTGGAGAGAATGGGATTTAAGCTCTAGAAGCAAGCTGATACAATTTGCAGAAAAAAACCAGATACCTATTCCAAAAGACAAAAGAGGAGAAGCTCCCTTTTCAGTTGATTCTAACATATTACACACATCATCAGAGGGTAAGATTATTGAAGATCCTTCTATACCATGCCCAGAATTTGTATATCAAAGAACTTTATCGATCGATCAAGCAAATAATGAACCTACTGATATTTCCATAACATTTGAAAAAGGCGACCCTGTATCTATTAACGGAGAGAATTTATCTCCAGCTAATCTGTTGGAAAAACTTAATATTTATGGCAAGGAAAATGGAATAGGCAGACTTGATATAATTGAAAATAGATTTGTTGGGATGAAAAGTAGAGGAATATATGAAACTCCTGGTGGCACTATACTTCTAAAAGCTCACAGGGCAATAGAGGAATTAACCCTTGATTCAGGCGCAGCTCATCTTAAAGATGAATTGATGCCTAAATATGCAAAATTAATATATAATGGATTATGGTTTTCTCCTGAGAGAATTATGTTACAAAAAGCAATTGATACATCTCAAGAATTTGTAAGTGGAACAATTAAATTGAGGCTGCATAAAGGAAATATCCTAACACTAGAAAGATCGAGCACCAATTCATTGTATGATCACGATCTAGTTAGCTTTGAAGATTCTATAAATGATTATAATCAAAAAGATGCAGAAGGTTTTATTAAATTAAATGCTCTGAGATTAAAATTAATAAGCAAAAGAAACAATAAAAAATAAGTTTAATTCATTGATTAATATTATGCTGTAGTTTTGTTGCTAAAATAGTATTGTTCATCAAACATGCTACTGTCATAAGCCCCACACCACCTGGAACTGGTGTAATAGCTGAGACCACTTGTTTAGCAGAATCAAATTCAACATCTCCAACAAGACGATTTTTTATTATACCATCTTTTGTATATGATATTCTGTTCATCCCAACATCTATAACAACCGAGCCTCTCTTAATCATGTTACCTTTAATATAATTTGGGATACCAACTGCAGCAATTATAATATCAGAGTTTAATGTGAGCTGTTCTATATTATTTGTTTTTGAATGTGCATGTGTAACTGTGCAGTTTGCATTAAGTAATAATTGCGCCATCGGCTTCCCAACTAAATTAGACCTACCTATAACCAATGCATTTTTTCCAGATAAATTAATACCAATACTCTCAAGCATTATCATACATCCTTGAGGTGTACACGGAACTAATCCGTTAATTTGATTCAACAATTTTCCTGCATTGATAGGATGTAATCCGTCTACATCTTTTGCGGGATCAATTTCATTTATCACTAATTGCTTATTTATATGATTGGGTAATGGAAACTGTACTAAGATTCCATTCAGATCATTATCATTATTTAATTTACCTATTAATTCTAATAATTCTGTTTCTTTAACTGTTGATTCCAATTTATATTCAATTGACCTTATGCCAACCTCATCACATGTACGTTTCTTATTCCTGACATAAACTTGGCTTGCAGGATCATCTCCAACAAGCACAACTGCTAAGGATGGAATAATAGAATTCAATTTTAATTCTTCTATTTCACGCTTAACGTCTACTAACACAGACGCGGAAACAACTTTTCCATCAATTAATGTATATTTATTTGTTAAATCGTTCAATTTATCTGCTCTTATTTATGTTTTCTTATTATAGATTATTTATAACTATATGAATAACATCCTGCATCAATATCAAGAAAAAAATTGCTATTACCATTGAAAAATCAAGACCACCAATATTTGGAATTCTCTTTCTTATTGGACGCAATAGAGGATCCGTTAATTTATAAAACAAATCCCTTAATACATTAACCGCATAACTTCTTGTATCCAGTATTTTAAAATGTACTAACCAAGTTAATAATGCATTTAACCCCAACAACCATATATAAACTCCCATAATCCATTGGATGAACATTAAAGTCTGATAAAACATATAAAGCCTTCTTTTTTTATTTTGAATTTAATATATAAAATACTTAAAAAATCAATAAAACCCCTTATTTCTGACTTTCTTATAAGGCATTTATCAGTTTATAGAAAGTTTATTTTTTATAAAATACTCTTGCCACAAGAATTGATATCTCATATAGAAAGATGATTGGCGTTGCAAGCATCACTTGACTAATAACATCTGGTGGCGTTAAAATTGCAGAGGCGATAAATGCTATTAATATTGCATATTTTCTTCTTTTAGCCAGCCATTCTGCTGTTATAAACCCAGTTTTAATTAACAATAATAATATAATTGGTAATTGGAAGCATAATCCAAATGCAATAATTAATCTCATTACCAATGATAGATATTCAGAAATCCTTGGTTCTATCTCAATTGGCAATGAGCTTATCGAAGAGTTTATTTCAAATGATAAGAAAAATTCCCAAGCCAAAGGCATCACTAAGTAATAAACAATCGAGGCGCCTAACAAAAAAAGAAACGGGGTGGCTATTATGAATGGCAACAGAACCTTTCTCTCATCTTTATACAAACCAGGAGCAATAAATCTCCATATTTGAGTTAATATAATTGGCAAAGATACAATAATAGAAATAAAAAAAGCTACTTTAATTTGCGTAAAAAAACCTTCATGCAGTGCAGTGAATATCATTCTGCCCCCGCGCTCTTCTAATAAAGCCGCTAACGGTTTTTGTAGAAATATATAAACAAGATCAGAAAAACTTATCGGAGGATTTCCAAATTTAACTAAACATAAAAAGAAAATAATAAAGAAAACCACAACACTAATTAATAGTCTTGTTCTTAACTCAACAAGATGTCCATATAAGGACATCTTTTTATCTGGAATAGTGTCATTCATAATTTATTTTCTTATGCTTAATAACGTTAATAAATTATTCCAAGAAATATACTGTATGTATTTATATTTATCGATTCTATTTATCATCATCGGTGATAATTTTCTTAATCTTCATTACATCTTCTTTTATTTCTGTACCAAAATTAATATCTTTTATTTTCTTAATACTTTTTTTAATTCCATCTATATCGTTTTCATCACCGATAGATTCTAAACCAGAAATAAATTCACTAGCCATTTTCTTTATTTTTTTTATTGAATTAAAAAACCAATTTAATGCTACTGGCAACTCTTTAGGGCCGATGACGACAAGTAATACTAATGAAATTATTAAAAATTCTTGCCAACCAAGATCAAACATAAGCAGGTATTCCTATTTATATGACTTTTTATACTTAATCATTCTTTTTATTCTTTTTACTTTCGTCATCTTCTAGTGGATTAGATTGATCTTTGTCCTTAATACCTTCCTTAAAATTTTTAAATCCAACTCCTATGTCACCCATTAGTCTAGAAATTTTACCTGGCCTTGCAAATAATAAGACAACAATTAGACCAACCACAAGCCATTGCCATATGCCTGTAATACCCATTTTACTATTTTCCTTACTTTTATTATATACTTAAACTATTGTTTATAAATATAATTTTTGATTAAATACTATTTATTAATTCAAAATTTTACAGCTTAAATTAATTGTTACATTGAAAATTAATATTTTACTTTGATACCTAAAATTTTTTTATATTATTAATTATAATAATATAAAAATATACATTTAGTAAGAATAATTTTATAATACTATTAAATATATAACATTCACTTAGGTATTTTCATGTTTAATAAAATAAAAAATATTATTAAAGGCAGCAGCACTTCTCCTGAAATAATTTATAAAGATTTTACAATTGTCCCAAAACCAAGAAAAGTTGACGGTACTTGGCTTACGGTTGGTATTATTAAAAAAACTATCAATAACAATATTCAAGAAAAAGAATTCATAAGGACTGATAATTTTTCATCTAAAAGTGATGCATCAGATTGTGCGGCCCGAAAGGCAAAAATTATAATTGATGAAATGGGGGATAAAATATTTGAGGTTGATTGGTTATAGTCATCATGAGACTCAGTTAATACAATTTTTTGTACCAACTGAGTCTGCTATTATTTAATAATATTTTACTTAAAATAATCCGCATTCATTTTCATTAACGATAAAGCATTTAGACCACAAATATTTTCTCTTTCTGTTTCGGATATACCATCAATCTGGTATACATGTTCTACTGGATCAAATTCAGCCATATCATATGGGTAATCTGTTCCTAAAAGTATATGATCAGATCCAAATCTACTAATCAAATAACTAAGTTGCTCTTTCGAAAAAACTAAAGTATCAAAATAAAATTTAGATAAATAAACGCTTGGTTTTTGGTGAATCTTATCACGACAATCTGGCCTTGCCCCATAAGCATGGTCCATTCTAGCTGAATAATGTGATGCAAAGGCTCCACCATGACTAAGTACAAATTTTAAATTTGGAAATCTTTCCATCACCCCACCAAAAATTAAATAATGAACACCTACAGTCGTATCCAAAGGATTCCCAATAATATTCATCATATGATGTTTAGCTAATCTTGGGCTAGAAAAAGATGACGGATGTATTAACATAGGAATATCTAATTCTTGCGCAGCTTCCCAGAAAGGAAATAACCTTGTAGTGTCAAGCTCTTCCTCTTCACTCACTCTTGCGCCTATCTGTAAACCTTTAAATCCAAGCTCATTAATACATCTCTTCATTTCTTTAATGGCTAAATCTGTATCCTGTAAGGGAACCGTACCTAGTCCGATATGAGTATCTTTGTGATCTTTAATATTATTTGCAATACCATCATTAACGACCTGACTAGATTCATGTCCTAAACTAGGTTCTGTAGAATAAAAAAACTGTTTGGGTGCACACGACACAGCAGCAACATCTACTTGCATATCAGACATATCAGGTAAACGTTCAGCTATATCTGTTAAATAAGGCATTCTTTCTTGATGATGTTTTATACTTTGTTTCCTTGATGCTTCATCGGCAAATCTTAATTGAACATTAGAATCATCTGGCAACCTATCGCCTATTAAATCATCTGCAGCAGTAATTCTCATATGAATATGAAAATCAACAGTTGTAGTTTTAGGCCTTGGGCGAGAATCTAAATGATCTCTTCCCGCAGTAGGTCCGTATGGTTTCATTGGCATATCGTGTTGCATTTGAAATTCTCCCTTATTTATTACTAATAATAAAAATTATTATATATATAAAAAAATAAATTATATATTATTTTGTTCTTTTAATTTATCTTCTGCTAATACAGATCTATATTGACGATTTGCATGTGCCATTGTTGGCCAACCAGCATACATACCCACATGAATCATAATCTCACAAATTTCTTCATGAGTAATGCCTATTTTCTTTGCACTTCTATAATGACTATGGTTACCTGATGGTCTTCCCAGAGCTATATTTGCAGCTAAAGTGATTATCTGCCTGTCCCTAAGTGACAAATGGGGCCTTTGCCATATTTGTCCCCAGAGATAACCGACTGATAGCTCATACATATCACTGTAAGTATCTTCTTGTTCAAATAGACTATCTTCTCTGCCCATTTCTTCTAATATTTCAAGTCCCTTTTTAAAATCTTGATCTGTAATCATAAAAACCTCCTATTGAATAAAACTATAGTCTATATAGTTTAACCATAGATCGTTAAGAATAGATTTAATGAAATAATAAAGTGATATTAATCGACTATTGGATAATTGATTTTGTAATAATGTATCCTGCACAAGCTGAAAATCCTGTAAGAATAGTACCCCATAATATATCAACAAAAGTTATAATTATCGGCCAGTTCTTTACTGTTGAATAATTAGTCATGTCGTATGTTAGGTAGGCAAAAAATCCAAATAAACTTCCATATATTAGTGCTGTACTAGCAGAGTTTATTTTAAATGCAGGTGCAATAGCAAAAATAACAATACCAATTACATATATTAAGTAAAAAATACCAGCTGCAATAAAGTTTGGCTTCTCGGCTAAGAGATAACCTAAATTATTAAAGTAAAATTTCTTCGCAACAATTCCCAACCATACGGCATCTATCGATAAAAAAATTAAAGCTGTTATAAAATATGATATTAAATATTTTTGCATTTTATTTACTCCCTATTTGCTATACGACATAGATTGAGAAAAAGATCAACTATATGATCTACAGAAGAATGTAATTCGTAATACTAGTAACTTCATAATGGATATTAAATGAGTAAAAAAAAAATAGCAATAATTGGATCTGGAATATCCGGATTGTCAGCTGCTTGGCTTCTATCAAAAGATCATGATGTAACAGTATATGAAAAAAATAATTATGCCGGAGGACATGCTAATACGGTAAAAGTATCAACAGATGACGGCGACGTATTTGTTGATACAGGATTTATAGTTTTCAATAAAAAAAATTATCTAAATTTAACAGAATTGTTCAAAAAACTTAATGTTAAAATCCATAATACTATAATGAGCTTTTCCCTATCAGTAGATAATGGAAGTTATGAATACTCTGGTTCTGGGGCTCTGGGATATTTTGGTCAATTTTCTAATATTATAAACCCCTATCATTGGTATTTACTCTACGAAGTAAATAGATTTTTTTCTAATGCTGAGAATAATATAAAAAAATATAGCAAAGATATTACAATCGGTAGTTTTTTAAAAAACGAGAACTATTCACAAATATTCGTAAAAAGACATATACTTCCAATGGGTGCGGCAATCTGGTCTTCTGATCCAAATGAAATGCTCAACTATCCAGCGCATAACTTTATTGCTTTCTATGCAAATCATGGGATGTTAAACTTTAAGAATAGACCGTCTTGGAATACCGTCTTTAATGGAAGTAAAAATTATATTAGCAAAATTATCTCTAATTCGGATTTTGATTTAAAATTAAATACAGCAATAAAGAAAATCAAAAGAAATTCCAAGGGTGTTGAGGTTATAGATATAAATAACAATTCAGTAAACTTTGATCATGTAGTATTAGCTTCTCATGCAGACCAATCATTAGGTTTGCTTGCTGATCCAAGTAAAAATGAGAAAGAAATATTAAGTGCATTTCGTTATCAGAAAAATACTGCAGTGTTGCACAAAGATGAAAAACAGATGCCAAAAAGAAAAAAATTATGGTCAAGTTGGAATTATCTTAAAAAAAATCATAAAAATTCTGAAAAATTGTCAGTAACATATTGGCTAAACAATCTGCAGGAACTAAAAACAACACAAGAACTATTTATTACTATAAATCCGATTCATCGTATCCCCATTGATCTAATAATAAATCAGTATATTTATGAACACCCCATATTTGATAATAAAGCAATCAAATCACAAGAATTGTTATCTAGAATACAAGGAATAGATAATACTTGGTATTGCGGTAGTTATATGGGATACGGCTTTCATGAAGATGGCATTAAGAGTGGACTAAATGTTGCCGAATTACTTGGTTCAAGAAAACGACCGTGGTCATTTGCAGATAAATAAAATATAATCACACAAAATATAATTTGAGTAATCTATTATGGTATCTAAAAATAATGGGATATTAATCGGTGATATATTTCACAAGAGATTAACTCCCGTAAGGCATATGCTAAAGTACAAGGTATTTGCTTTAATGATTGATTGTGACAAGATTAGTCAATTAAGCAATGAGATGAGATACTTTTCATATAACAAATTTAATTTATTTAGTATTCGTGATAAAGATCACGGGAATAAAACTAACATTACGAACTTTCTTAACGACATCAAAACTCAATCTAAAACAGCAAATGAAGTAAAAAGATTTACGATGGTTTGCTATCCAAGAATACTGGGGTGCGCATTTAATCCGTTAACGCTTTACTTGGGTTACAATAGTAAGAATACAATTGAACTGGTTGTATATGAAGTTAACAATACCTTCAATGGTAGAATTGTATATGTTATTCCAACAAACAATGAAAATGAGGGTATAATCTATCAAAATTGCAAAAAAAAATTATACATCTCGCCTTTCAACGGTAATACTGGCGAATATTCCTTTCATGTAAAAAAAACAGATCAAGAATTGAATATAGGAATTGCTTTGAAAGAGAAAACTACTCCTATTTTAAAAGCTTATTTTAAAAATAATATAATAGAACTAAATGATTATAATTTATTAATTACATTAAAAAATAATATTTCAATGATTTTCAAAGTGATATTAGCAATCCACTATGAAGCCTTAAAACTTTGGATAAAGGGTTTAAAAATAAAAAAAAGAGCAAATGTTCCCAATTACCAAATAGAGTACATTAAAATAAAATAATGCTGACAGAGAGTTAAAAAATGAAGTTTATAAATAAGAATACTAAACATAAAATAATTGAAAATTTATTGTCTAAAAAACTTAATTGGACTCCATTGGGTTGTCTCTCCATAACATTGCCTAATAATAAGGAATTCATCTTTGGTAAGATAAATAGCGGCATCAATGCCTCAATTAAATTGCATAACTATAAACTATTTAAATCTTTTTTATTCAAAGGACCTCTCGCGTTCGCAGATTGCTACATTTCAAATGAATTTGAATGTGAAAATTTAACTGATTTATTTAAATTTTATATTAATAACAAAGATCAGTTCCAGGGTACTTTTTTAAAATATTTTAAAATATTCAATTATAATTATTTACGTAAATTACTAAATAAAAACACAATAAACCGAAGTAAAAAAAATATATCACTTCACTATGACTTAGGTAATGATTTCTTCCAGCAATGGCTGGATGAGACTATGCAATATTCAAGTGCTCATTATAACAGTGATCATAAAAACCTTGAAGATGCTCAATATAGTAAATTCCAAAATATCAATAATTTATTAGGCCTTTCTAAAAATGATAGTGTGCTTGAAATAGGCTGCGGGTGGGGTTCCTTGTCGCAATATCTCTTTAATGAAAATGATATTAATATTGATGCAATAACTATTTCGGAGAAACAACTCGAGTATGCAAAAAAACTTAGTCTTAGCCCAAAGTCTAATAGTTGTTCCTTTAAATTGCTGGACTACCGACACACAAAGGGATTGTATGACAAAATAGTTTCTGTTGAAATGATTGAAGCCGTTGGGATAAAATATCTTCCCATCTACTTTAAAACAATTAAAAATAGACTTAAACCGAATGGATACGCAATTATTCAAGCCATAACAATCGGTGAAGAAGGCTTTAGCAATTATTCACGTAACGTTGATTTCATTCAAAAATATATTTTTCCTGGCGGAGTGCTTCCAAGCGTAAAGCAACTTGAGAAAGAAACCATGAGAAATGGGCTTGAAATTGAAAATATCAATATATTGAATGATTCTTATGAAAAAACTCTACAGGAATGGAGAAATAAATTTAATAATAACTGGGTGAACATAAAAGAAATAGGATACGATGAAAAATTCAAAAGAACCTGGAACTATTATTTATCATATTGTGAAGCAGGGTTTGCCGAAAAAACTATAAATGTAGGTCTATATAAAATAAAATCGATATAATATTATTTCCATATAAATTTTTTGACTATCCAAAAATATAAACTATTCGGAATTATTCTTAATAATTTTAGTACTAATGAAAAATACAACGGAAAAGTTATTTCATACTTATCTTTCTTTAATCCATCAAATATTTTCTCTGCAGCAAATTTAGCAGAAACAATAAAAGGCATCGGAAACTTATTCACTTTCGTCATTTCTGTATCTACAAATCCTGGGTTAATTAATGTAACTACAATCCCGTACTTTGAAAGTTCTGCTCTTAATACTTCTGCTAGATTTATTAATGCAGCTTTTGTTGGCCCATAAGCAATGGAATTAGGCAGACCTCTATATCCAGCTACGGATGATACAATTGCAATATGCCCTGTTTTTGCCTTAATCATCTTAGGTACAATAATGCTGAGAGAGTGCATAACTCCTATATAATTTACCTCAAAACATTCTCTAATAGCTTTAGAGTCAAAATCATTGACTTTAAACAGCACACTCTTACCTGCATTGAGAACAACTAAATCGATATTACCATTTGAATTTTTTTCTATTTCATCTATACAGATCCTACTTTCTTCTTCGTTGGTAATGTCTAATTTATGGCTATGTATATTATCATAATTATCAGCTAATTCTTTTAACTTACTTTCTCTTCTTGCCGACACAGCAATATAAGAGGCTTCACTGGATAGTAATTTTGATAACTCGTATCCTATGCCTGAACTAGCCCCGGTAATCCAAATTGTATTCCATTTTTTCATAAGCAATAAATTTTTTAAATACGATAGAAAGATTGAAATAAATTAGCAAAAAAACTTTTAAATATCATTGGCCCTTCCGTTGCAACAATACATACACAAGGATGTTTTCCAATCACTGTTGGCTGATGCTCAATCTCTTCATCATGATCTGCTAGATCACCAATGTTATACACTCCTGTCTTATCTTGAAAAGAACCTGAAATAACAAATGTCATTTCTTCTCCAGTATGTGTATGCTCTGGAATCTTTTTTCCTGGTCCAATATGTAGCAGTGATAAATAAGCATTTTTTTCCCCTTCCATTAATATTGAAACCCTTTTAATGCCGGGAGCTAAATATCTCCATTTAATCTTCTCAATTGATGAACCTATATATTTATACAAAGGGAAAGGTATTTCTGTATTGTTGTTCTGCTGTTGAATATCTACATTCTTACTATCAGTAGGTAATCTGTCATCACTTTCATGCACTATTGCATTCATAAATTTATTTAAGGCATCTTGGCTGAGATCTGCATCTGCAGTATCTTCAATTAAAACACCTCCAATCTCATTGTATAACTTAACTTTTTCTGAGCACGTATTACAAAGCGAAATATGCGCCGAGATAAGGATAGAGAACGGGGTTGATAGGCCTCCACTACTATAAGATAACAAAGACGCTGGATCTGGATGCTGGGATAATTTCATTGATACTCCTTAAAACCTTCTTTTAATTTTATATATGCTAATCTCATACGAGATTTTACTGTTCCGATTGGAATCTCTAATTTTTCTGCTATTTCTTTCTGTGTTAAATCTTCATTAAACGCCATTTCAATAATAATTTTTTGTTTTTGTGGTAACTGCCTTACCATTTTTTTTATATTCGCTGCTGTCTGAGAATCTAATATTATTTTTTCGCTATCTGGGTCATTTGACATCATTTCAACTTCATTAATGTCAACATAAGGTTGCGAAGATTTCTTTCTCAAAATATCTATTCTATTATTTCTCGCTATTGTATAAATCCATGAACTAAAACTTCCTTTACTTGAATTATATAAATCAATTTTTTTCCATACCGTTAACATTGTGTCATGCATTATATCTTCTGCAAAAGCATAGTCAGAACCACTTCTTATCATAAGCGCCTTGATTTTTGGCCCATAAAATTGAAATAACATACTAAAATCTTTGGGGTTTTTCTTTATTTGAAGTTTTTTAACAAATGTTATATCTATCTGTATCATTTACTTGCTTTATATAAAGTCATGTTAATTTTTAAAATGACCCCAATGTATATACGTTTTTATAAATATAATGGATCAAATTATAATGGATCAAATTATTTTTTGTGATTTATATTATCAAATAAAATCCATTATAGTCTTATAAACGTTATAGTTAAAAGGATAACTTCTATGAATACTAATCTTTTATCAAATTTTGACAACGATTTAAATATAGCAATAATTGGAGCCTCTGGTGGCATAGGCCAAGCGCTTGTGTCTTCATTAGAAAATACTGTTAATGTAAAGAATATTATACATATTTCAAGATCCAATCCTAAAATAAATAACAAGACAAACCGTCTCCATATTGATCTTCTTGACGAAAAAACAATGATAGATTGTTCAAATATAATATCTGATAGCTATAAAGGTTTAGATATTATAATTAACGCTACTGGTTTTCTTCACGATAATGACTATAAGCCAGAAAAATCATATAAAATGATCGACGCAGCATACCTAGAAAAATCATTTAAGATTAATACATTTGGCCCGTTCCTTCTAGCCAAACATTTCATACCCTTGCTAAGAAAAGACAGAAAATCTATTTTTAGCTGTATATCGGCAAGAGTTGGAAGTATCGAAAACAACCAACTTGGCGGGTGGCATAGCTATAGAGCATCAAAAGCTGCCCTTAATATGCTATTAAAAAATCTTTCTATTGAATTAAAGTATGCCAATAAAAATGCAATAAGTGTTGGACTTCATCCAGGTACCGTTGATACAAATCTATCAAAACCCTTTCCAAAATCACGCTCTCACTATAATGTTTTTACCCCAAGTGAATCTTCTCAGCATCTCATTTCAGTAATTAATAAATTAGAACCCAAAGATTCTGGAAATACTTATGATTGGGCAGGTAAAAGAATCCCATTTTAATCCAAAATATACATATATTTTTCAAAATATTTGGTTATGATAATATAGTGATATAATTAATATTAGGGATATTTGTATGTCTAAAAATAAAAAAATAGCTGTTCTTGGTACAGGAGCGAATGGAAGTTGCTCAGCTGCAGATCTGACAAGGTTTGGTTACGATGTTACTTTAATAGACCAATGGCCAGAACACGTAGATGCTATGAATCAAGATGGGCTTACAATTCAAATGCCCGAAGAAGAAATCAACATAAAAGTCAAAGCTTACCATCTTTGCAAGTTGTGTGAATTGAATATTAAATTTGATATAGTTTTATTATACGTTAAAGCCTATGATTCTGTTTGGATGACTGAATTAATTAAACCCTACCTAGCTGACGATGGTATTATGGTAGGAGTACAAAATGCAATGACAGCAGAAGACATCTCGAATATTGTTGGCTCACATAGAACCCTTGGATGTGTCATTGAATTATCTTCTGAATTATTTACACCAGGAATTATTCAAAGAGATACACCTCCCGCAAGAACATGGTTTGGTATTGGTGCCTTCACAGCTGATATGGAACCAAGATTAAAAGAAATTGAAGAGATTTTATCAAATATAGGCAATGTAACTATATTAGAAAATATTCTCTCGGCTAAATGGATGAAATTAATTGTTAATGCAATGTGTATGGCTCCATTTGCCATGTTAGGCGTTAATCTTACAGAGGGTTTTAAGATTCCTGGAATGAAAGAGTTGATAATGGAAATAGGTTCCGAAGCGCTGCTTGCTGGGCAAGGACAAGGATATAATATTGAACCAATATTTGGGTTAAAACAGGAAGACATCAAAGGATCAAATAACCCGCTAGAATTAATACTTAATAAACTCATAAAAGATATTGGCCCAAATGCCCGTGACGCTGTATTCCATGATCACTTGAAAGGAAGATATAGCGAAGCAGACACAATCAATGGACTTGTGGTTGAAAAAGCAAAAGAAAAAGGTAATACAGCTCCACTTAATAATGCGGTTGTTGAAATAACAAAAAAAATATTCAGCAAAGAAATAAAACCAGATATTAAAAATTTGGAGCTTCTAAAAGAATATATCAAACAGAGTTAAACGGTCATCACGATCTGGCCAGTTGTTAACCTTGCTTCTGCATCTTCATGAACCTTAACAACATCATCAAGAGTATAACTATCGTTTATTTGTAAAGCGATAGACCCTTCCTTAATCATCTCAAATACCTTCATTGCGCTTGCAAGAGAAATTTCAGGTGTTGTCATATAATTTACCATCGTCGCTCTATGAATATATGCAGAATTCTTCACACCATCAACAGCAACATCATAAGCTGGAGGGTTACCTGAAGCACTTCCAAAGCTAACAACAAGACCAAGTTTTTTGACGCATGAAAGCGATAAATCCCATGTTGTTTTCCCAACAGAATCGTATACAACGTCAACGCCCACAGCCTTTGTAAGATCCATAATTTTAGTTTTTATATCCTCATCATCCATTGCAAAGACCTGACTGTATCCGCTATCTTTTGCTATTTGAATTTTACTTTCTGATCCAACAATACCTATTGCATTAACTCCAATTGCTTTTGCCCACTGACCAGCAATTAACCCTACACCACCAGCTGCAGCATGGAATAAGATATTATCCCCCTCTTTTAGAGAATATGTTCTGTTAAACAGATATTCTACGGTTCTTCCTTTAGTTAATATTGCGGCTGCTGTCTTGTCGTCCATCCAATCTGGTATTTTAATTAGACCAGAAGTATTCATAATTCTTTTGTAACAATAAGCACCTAATCCCGCACCACTTCCCGCATAGGCAACTCTGTCTCCGATTGCAAAATTAGTGATATTCTTACCTACTTTTTCCACTATGCCTGATGCTTCTGTGCCAAGACCGCAGGGTTTTTTAGGTGTTGGGTAAATACCACCGCGGTGATAGGTATCTATTAAATTAAAACCAACTGCTGTGTGTTTGATCAAAACCTCATCGTTTGAAATTTCACCGAGCTCTGCATCTTCCCATACCATATTCTCTGGACCGCCAGTCTGATATAACCTAATCACTTTTGTTTTCATTTTTGAATTATCCTTCTATTTATTGCATTTTCCCAATACATTGCAGTTTATGGCGGAGAGGGTGGGATTCGAACCCACGGTACATATTAAATGTACAACGGTTTTCGAGACCGCCCCATTCAACCACTCTGGCACCTCTCCAATAATATTCTATCTATAGATAAAAATAATAAAAAAAACAAAGAATGATTTGACTAAACTACTTTAAAATACTAAATAATTATAGATATTATATTACCTTACATTGACAGAGTTGATGACAGGGGTGTATTAAGAGAAACAATTATTTTAATTTAATAAATCTATAAAGTGGTGAATGAAATGGCAGCAGTCATTAAAACAGGTGGCAAACAGTACCGTGTTGAAAAAGATCAAGTATTAAAAGTTGAAAAACTTAATACTGAACCTGGTGAACAGGTCGTGTTTGAAGATGTATTGATGATGTCAGAAGGTGGTGATATCAAGATTGGGACGCCAAATGTAGAAAATGCTACTGTTACTGCAGAAGTATTAACTCAAGGCCGATCAAGAAAAATTATTGTTTTCAAAAAGAAAAGAAGACAAAATTATAGAAGAACAGCAGGTCATAGACAGCACGAAACAACTATAAAAATTATTGGAATTGATTCAGTAAAAAAAGTTGCTAATAAAAAAGTTGCAGCAACATCAGAAGTTGCCAAAAAAGAAGTAGCGAAAGCAGCTGAAAAAAAACCGGCAGCAAAAAAAGCAGTTGCTGAAAAAAAACCAGTAGCAAAAAAAGCAGTTGTAAAGAAAACACCGGCAAAAAAAGTTGACACTAAATAGGATAGATTTTATAAATAGATTTAAATTCTAAAGGATTATTATCATGGCACATAAAAAAGCAGGCGGATCATCGAGAAATGGAAGAGATTCAGCTGGAAGACGTCTTGGTGTTAAAAAATATGGTGGCGAACTAGTAATACCTGGGAATATAATACTTAGACAAAGGGGCACAAAATGGCACCCCGGTGAAAATGTAGGTATGGGCAAAGATCATACTATATTTTCTACTACAGTTGGTAAGGTTAAGTTTCTTGGAAGTAAAAATGGCAGAAGCATAATAACTGTTATAGAAGATATTAGTATCTAGAGATTAATAGCCTATAAAAATCTAAATTAAATTTCCATAATAAAATATAATAATTTCATTAATATTTTAGAAATTATATATCCTATATACTAGGGTATAAATATTAATAGAATAAGAAAATCAACTGATCATGAAATTTCTTGATGAAGCAAAGGTATACGCAAAGGCTGGCCATGGCGGTGGTGGGTGTTTGAGCTTTAGAAAGGAAAAGTACATTGAATATGGTGGCCCTAACGGTGGAGACGGCGGAAAAGGTGGCGACGTATGGGTTACAGCAACAGAAGGGCTGAATACTCTTATTGATTATCGATATCAGCAACATTACAAGGGCGAAAAAGGTAAAGATGGAGCTGGTAATAATAAATCTGGCCGCAATGGTAAAGATGTTACTTTAGTTGTTCCAGTAGGCACGCAAGTTTTTGATGAAGAGAGAGAAGAATTAATTGCCGATCTTACCGAAGTTGGCCAAAGCATTAAAATTGCAACAGGCGGAAATGGAGGATGGGGAAATACAAGATTTAAATCATCAACAAACAGAGCTCCAAGAAATACAAATCCAGGTGCTCCAGGTGATGAATTAATTATACGGTTAAAATTAAAGTTGATAGCTGATGTAGGGATTGTTGGATTACCTAATGCAGGAAAATCGACCTTGTTATCAAAAGTAAGCGCTGCCAGGCCAAAGATAGCAAATTATCCTTTTACAACATTAACGCCAGCGTTAGGAGTAGCTGAATATAATAACAAAAGTTTTGTTTTAGCAGATATTCCGGGATTGATTGAAGGAGCTCACACAGGAACAGGGCTAGGTGACAAATTTCTTGCTCATATAGAAAGATGTCCGGTTTTAGTACATTTAATATCTATCACAGATAAAAATCTAAAAGAATCTTATAAGATAATTAGGAATGAAGTAGCATCGTATGGTAATGAAATACAGAAAAAACCAGAAATAATCGTTATTAATAAATGCGATATAATGGAAAAAGAAGATATTGACAAAAAACTAAAATCATTGAAAACTTTGAAGAACAAAGAACTCTTATTAATTTCTGCTTATACAGGCGAGGGAATTGATAAACTTAAAACAAGTATTCTAAAAGTGATGGCAACAGAAAATCAAAATAAAGCAAGTGGATCGAAAGAGAAATGGCAGCCATAAATACATTAGAGGCCTCTAAACGTATAGTAATTAAAATAGGATCTGGTCTAATTGTAGATTCTAATGGTTCTGTGCGCCATAATTGGTTAGATAATTTCGTTTCTGATGTTACAAAATTAAGGGAATCTAAAAAAGAAATAATTATTGTTACATCTGGCGCTGTAGCTTTAGGAAGAAATCTTCTTGGCATAAATAAAAATATAAAATTAAAACTAAGCATGGCACAATGTGCTGCAGCTTCAGGTCAAATAGAGCTAATTACAGCTTATAAAAATGCCTTTACAAAAAGAAATACTAAAGTCGCACAATTATTGCTGACAATTGGAGATACAGAAGAAAGACGTAAATATCTCAATACCAGAAACACATTGTCTGTGCTTCTAGAAAATCACATGGTTCCAATAATAAATGAAAACGATACTGTCACGACATCTGAAATTAGATATGGCGATAATGACCGGCTAGCAGCAAGAGTCACGTCTATGTCTAGTTCAGATTGCTTAGTTATATTATCGGACGTGGATGGTATATACACCGAGTCGCCAAAAAATAAAAATGCTAAACATATTCCTATTGTCAAAAAAATCACTCCTGAAATCATGGCTATGGCAAGAGATACAAATAGTACTTACGGAACTGGAGGCATGATAACAAAATTAGAAGCAGCTCGAATATCAACCGAATCTGGGGCACATATGATAATTGCGAATGGGGAAATTAATAATCCGATAGAAAATATTATTAATGGTGGGAAATCTACACTTTTTATGGCTAAAACATCACCATCCTTAGCTAGAAAAAATTGGATTGCAGGAATGCTTGAGCCTAAGGGGCATATATATATAGATTCAGGAGCTAAAGAGGCCTTGAAAAAAGGAAGAAGTCTTCTACCAGCCGGAACTACAAAAGTAACAGGTGATTTTGAAAGAGGTGATGCTGTTATTATATTTGATAATAATGAAAATGAAGTTGCGAGAGGTTTAGCTGCATATTCAATTGAAGACGCCCAACTAATTATTATGAAGAAAACATTAGAAATAGAAAAGATACTTGGATATAAGGGGCGATCAGCATTGGTTCATATAGATGATTTAGTTGTTACTAACGGGGATGATAATGGATAATACAGATGATATAGAAATATTAATGAAATCTATTGGGAACAAAGCTTCATTAGCATCCAAACTCTTATCAAATGCCAGTGATAAAGAAAAGAATCTAGCTTTAAGGAACATATCTAAAAATATTAGACAAGATATAGGTTATATTTTAAGCGAAAATAAAAAAGATCTTAAAGAGGCTATACAAAAAAATAAAGCGGCGCATATAATTGATAGGCTAACATTAAATAGTAAAAAAATTGAATCGATAGCCTCAAGTATAGATAGCATTTCAAAACTCACAAATCCTGTTGGTAAAATATTATCAGAGTGGGAACAACCAAACGGCCTTGCCATCAAGAGAGTTACTATTCCAATAGGCGTGATTGGTATAATTTACGAAAGCAGACCAAATGTTACAGCCGATGCTGCAGCACTGTGTCTAAAATCTGGTAATGCCTCTATATTAAGAGGTGGATCAGATAGTTTTTATTCATGCCAGGCAATATATGAATCAATAAGAAAAGGCCTGTCGCAATCTAGTATACCAGAAGATTCTGTACAATTTGTTCCAACTACAGATAGGAATGCAGTAGGATGCATGTTATCTGGATTAAATGAAAAAATTGATGTAATAGTTCCACGTGGCGGAAAAAGTTTAGTATCAAGGATAAAAGAAGAAGCTAGAATTCCTATTTTTGGACACCTTGAAGGAATTTGTCATGTATATATTCATAAATCTGCAGATCTTAAAAAAGCAATATCCATTACACTAAATTCTAAAATGAGAAGACCTTCAATATGCGGTGCTGCTGAAACTTTACTAATAGACAAATCAATAGCAAATAAATATCTACCTGAAATAATAGAGATTCTAATTAATAATGGATGTGAAATACGAGGCGATCAAGATGTTCAAGCCATCGATAATAGGGTTATTGGTGCTGTTGATCTTGACTGGGATACTGAATATTTAGATGCCATAATATCAATAAGAATTGTAAATGATGAAAATCAGGCGATAAATCATATTATGTTACATGGAACCGGTCATACTGAAGCTATTATAACTGAAGATAAATCAGTTTCAGCATATTTTACAGAAAGAGTGGATAGTTCTATCATTTTAATAAATGCATCTACTCAATTTGCAGACGGCGGTGAGTTTGGCTTTGGAGCAGAAATTGGGATATCTACAGGTAGATTGCATGCAAGAGGACCAATAGGAGTAGATCAATTAACAACGTTTAAATATATTGTAACAGGGAGCGGCCAATTAAGGCCATAAGATATCAACATAAATGATTAGTAACAACACCATTGAAAGATGGATTTTAAAAAATCCTCTCAATACAAATAAAGGCCAAAAAATAGCATTACTAGGGGGATCCTTTAACCCTGCCCATTCAGGTCATGTGCAAATAAGCGAAATTGCTTTAAAAAAATTAAACCTTGATTACGTATTGTGGCTTGTAAGCCCAAAAAACCCTATAAAAAATTATGAAAATTTAATACCAATCGAACAAAGAGTAGAAAAAGCAAGAAGTATTATATCAAATAAAAAAATTCTTGTCACAGACATAGAAAGTAAAATAAATACAAAATACACGATAGATACTTTAAAATATCTTACAACAAGATATGCAGAAAGAAAATTTGTTTGGTTAATGGGAGCAGATAATCTTACGGATTTTCATCTGTGGAAATCATGGAAAGAAATTGCGAAAATAATGCCAATTGTAATTATAGATAGACCTGAATCTAGTCTAAAGGCTTTAGCTTCATTAGCAGCTAATTATTTAAAACAATATAGACTTGATGAAGAAGATTCTAATTATTTAATTTACAAGAAAGCACCTGCCTGGATATTTATACACGATCAATTAAACGGAATATCATCAACTAAGATAAGAAATAAGAAATAAATTACACATTTCTGATAATTTATTGCTATAAACAATTTTAAACCATATTTTTGAAAGTCATGATGAAAAAAATAATAACACAAATTATTAAAACACTGGACGACCTTAAGGCCGAGGATATAGTTGAAATTAACACCTCTAAAGAGAGTTCTACAACAGATTGTGTTATAATTACATCCGGTAGATCTAGTAGACATGTAAATTCTATAGCTCATAATATCAATGGAGAATTAAAAAAGCATGATTATAAAGATATTAAAATTGAAGGAATGCCTTCTTGTGATTGGGTTTTAATAGATGCAGGTGATATTATAATTAATGTTTTCCGCCCAGAAGTAAGGGATTTTTATAATATTGAAAAAATCTGGTCGAGTAACATAGTTAAACATAAATTCCCTGAACTAACTTAAAGGTAAACGCTTTGAAATTTGAAATTTTAGCCGTAGGCAAAATGCGTGATGAAATATACAAAAATATTTCAAATGATTATGTAAAAAAAATCATACATCTAGGAAAAAATATTGGGCTTAAAAATTTTGAAATAATAGAAATAAACAAATCAACAGACATTAATGCTACCTCAAGAAAAATTAAAGAAGCTGAATTAATGCTAGATTACCTAAAAAAAATTAAAACAACTATTATAGCCCTTGATGAAAATGGTGTTAATATGTCAAGTCAGAGCTTTTCAAATACATTAAACAAACTAACAGATTCATTAAATAATAATATAATTTTCATTATTGGCGGACCGGATGGATTAGACAATAGTATAATTAAGAAAGCTGATATCTGCATTGCTTTTGGATCTTTTACTTGGCCTCATAAAATTGCACGAATATTACTACAAGAACAAATATATCGTGCAATTTCTATAATTTGTAAGCATCCCTATCACAGAGTATAATAAATAAAATGAATTATTATTGATGAAAAAAAATCTATTAAATCATACAGCTATATTTATATTTGCTTTTATTTTTTCCATATTTATAAATATTTCACTAGGAATATCAAAAGAAAATACAAAAAGTACTTATGATCTTTTTGAGTTATTTGCGAATGTTTATGAAAAAATAAACAAAGAATATATAGAAAAACCAAATGAAGAAGAATTAATGCATGCCGCGATTAATGGAATGCTTAATTCTCTGGATCCTTATTCGAGCTATCTATCAGAAAAAGATTTTTCTGACATGCAAATCGATACCAAAGGTGCTTTTGGTGGACTAGGACTTGTAGTAACGTTGCATAAAAGTGGATTTGTTCAAGTAATCAGTCCCATAGACGATACCCCTGCCTTTAAAGCCAACATTATGGCAGGAGACTTTATCACACACCTGGATGGCGAAGATGTGTTTGGCATGACGCTTGGCGAAGCAGTTGAAAAAATGCGCGGTTATATTAATACAAAAATTAATATCACTGTCTACAGAGATTCTAGTGATGAAATTATAGATTTTGAAATAATAAGAGGTGTTATACAAATAACACCAATTAAATCAGAAATTATTGATAACATTGGATATATTAGGATTAGCACCTTTAGTGAAATAACAACTAGTAAACTAAGTACGGCTATTAATTCTATGCAAAAGGAACTTAATGGCAAAGTTGCTGGTTATATTATTGATTTAAGAAATAATCCAGGAGGATTACTAGATGAGGCAATAAAAGTTTCTGATAGCTTCCTAGAACGGGGTGAAATCGTTTCAACACGAGATCGTGATAATAGTAATGTAACAAATTATTATGCAAAAAAAGGTGATAAGTCGGATGGCCTACCTATTATAGTTATAATAAATAATGGCAGTGCATCTGCATCTGAAATTGTTGCAGGGGCTCTAAAAGACAATAACCGCGCAACAATAATCGGTACTAAATCATACGGCAAGGGATCTGTTCAAACTGTTATGCCTTTGGGAAGAGGGAATGGAGCCATGAAACTAACAACCTCCCACTATTATACCCCATCAGGAAAATCTATCCAAACCATTGGCATTAAACCACATTATGAGATTGAAAAAGAAGAGTCTAAAAAATCTATAGAAACGAGTAAAACAAACGATAATATAAATAACTCATTATATAATAAAGATGATAATCAGATTGAATTTGCTATTAAACTTATAAAAGCCAGAAACAAGAGGGGAATATAATTATGGAATATGAAAATTATAGACCGTGCGTTGGAGCAATGATATTAAACACAGATGGTTTAGTATGGGTTGGAAAAAGAATTAGTAAAGTTGGCAGTATTAACCCTAATCTACTATGGCAAATGCCCCAAGGCGGCATTGAACTTGATGAGGAACCGGAGCAGTCAGTCTATAGAGAAATATTAGAAGAGACGGGTATAAGTTCAATAAATATAAAATACACATCAAGAAACTGGTATCAATATAAACTTCCTAAAGATATTCTTGACGTAACATTTGCTGGAAAATACATAGGACAAAATCAAAAATGGTTCCTCCTTGAATTCGAAGGGAAAGATAGTGAAATCAACATAATACCACCAACTTCAAGTGATCATAAACAAGAATTTTCAGATTGGAAATGGGTTCATCCCAAGGAGTTAGTAAATATTGTTGTTCCATTTAAAATTGAAACATACAAAAATGTAATAAATGAATTTAAAGATAATCTTCAACTATAACTGTTATTATAGTATATTCTGAATTTCCTTTAATTGATCAACTTTTTCTTGAAACCTTTGCTTTGTAATATCATTATCAGAAGCGACAATTTCAGCTTCTGAATTTTTAATCATTGTATCAAGAAACTCACTACTCAACTCATCTCTTAGAATAGCATTTTCTGCGAGAATAGTTAAACCTTTACTAGACACATCAGCAAAACCTCCTAAGACAAAGTAATCTACTGAATCAACATTTTCATCCTCAATAATAGTTAAAATACCAGGTTTTAACGACGATATTACTGGAGCATGCCCAGATAGAACTGTAAAGGCTCCTTCAGATCCTGGAACTATCACTTCTTGTACCTCTTTAGAAAGAATTAAATTCTCAGGCGATACAAATTCAAATATAAATTTTTCAGACATATTTTCTTCGCATTATTTTGATGTTAAGCAGCAGCTTCAGCTAATGCCTTTGCTTTCTCAACAGCTTGTTCAATTGTACCACACATATAGAAGGCAGCTTCTGGTAGGTGATCATATACACCGTCACATAAAGCGGTAAACCCTTTTATAGTATCTTCTAAGGAAACAAAAACACCTGGTGAACCTGTAAAGACTTCAGCTACATGGAATGGTTGAGATAAAAATCTCTCTATTTTCCTAGCTCTAGCAACTGCAATCTTATCATCCTCAGATAATTCATCCATACCTAAAATCGCTATAATATCTTGCAATGATTTATATTTTTGTAAGATCTCTTGAACTCTCCTGGCTATATTATAATGCTCATCGCCTACAATTCTTGGATCCAATATACGGCTATTAGAATCTAATGGGTCAACTGCAGGATAAATCCCCTTCTCTGCAATTGATCTATTTAGTGTTGTCGTTGCATCTAAATGAGCAAAAGACGCCGCTGGCGCTGGATCTGTTAAGTCATCAGCAGGCACATAAATAGCTTGCACGGATGTAATAGAACCTTTTGTTGTTGTTGTAATTCTTTCCTGCAACGCTCCCATATCAGTAGCTAATGTAGGTTGATATCCAACTGCGGAAGGAATACGTCCTAATAAAGCAGACACCTCTGATCCCGCTTGGGTAAATCTAAATATATTATCAACAAAGAATAATACATCTTGTCCTTCATCTCTAAAATGCTCAGCAACCGTAAGTCCTGTTAATCCAATACGCGCTCTCGCACCTGGAGGCTCATTCATTTGTCCAAAAACTAATGCACATTTTGAGCCTTCCCCACCACCTTCTTTATTCACACCAGCTTCAATCATTTCATGATAAAGGTCATTTCCTTCTCTTGTTCTTTCACCAACTCCAGCAAAAACAGGATATCCACCGTGTGCTAGTGCGACATTATTAATTAATTCTTGAATTAGAACTGTTTTACCAACACCAGCTCCACCAAACAGACCAATTTTTCCGCCTTTTGCATATGGTGCTAGTAAATCAACAACTTTAATACCTGTTACGAGTATCTCTGTTTCAGTTGATTGTTCAATATAAGGTGGTGCAGGGGCATGAATTGGACGTCGTAATTTTGTTTTAACTGGGCCGCCATCATCAACAGGTTCACCAATTACATTCATAATCCTTCCTAAAGTTTCTATACCTACTGGGACATTAATTGCGCTCCCTGTATCTGTAACTTTCTGCCCTCTAACTAAACCTTCAGTAGAATCCATTGCGATGGCCCTAACTGTATTTTCGCCTAAATGTTGCGCAACTTCGAGGATTAATCTTTCGCCGTTATTATCCGTTTCAATTGCATTCAAGATATCTGGGGGCGTTGATTCAAACTGAACGTCAACCACTGCACCAGTAACTTGAGTAATTTTACCTATTGATTTTTCATTTGCCATCGTTTTTCCTCATTAATTTTATATAGCTTCTGCACCAGAAATAATTTCTATCAACTCTTTTGTAATGATCGCCTGACGTGTCCTATTATATAGGAGGGTCAGTTTTTCGATCATATCACCAGCATTCCTTGTTGCGTTATCCATCGCCGACATCCTGGATCCTTGTTCACTCGCAGCATTTTCCAATAAAGCTTGGAATAACTGCATATTAATATTTAATGGAAGCAATGCTTCCATAACTTCAGTTTCTTCAGGCTCATAATCATATATTACATTTTCTTTTTTAACTTCATCACCCTCAGTTATTAATGATTTCTCAATCTGCAATGGTATAATCTTTTGTCCAACAGGCACTTGTTCCATAACAGACTTAAATTTTGCAAAATATAATGTACAAACATCGAACTCTTCTGAATCAAACATCCTGATAACTTTTTTACCAATATCTTCCGCATCTGAATAACCAATATACTTCAAATGTTTAAGAGATATCATATCAATTATATCATCTGCATGTTGTCTTTTGAGTAAATCAAATCCTTTTTTTCCAATACAAAGTATTTTGACTTTTTTTCCTTCTGCCTTCAATGATTTCGCATCTAACTTTGCTTTTTTTACAATATTTGAATTAAAAGCACCACATAACCCTCTATCGGATGATGCAACGATTAATAAGTGAGTATCATCCTTACCGTTACCAACCATTAAAGCTGGGGCATTTGTAGAATCCTTAACAGAGCTAACAAGATTATCCATAACATCTGCCATACGAACTGCATACGGTCTAGCAGACTGTGCATGATCTTGAGCTCTTTTCAACTTAGCCGCTGCAACCATCTGCATAGCACGTGTGATCTTTTGTGTGGCTTTAACGCTCGTTTGCCTGTTTTTTAATTCTTTTAAATTTGGCACCTAAATTTACCTTTATACAAATGAAGAAGTGTAGTCTTCTACAACAGTTTTAAGTTTTGCCTCTATATCTTTCGATAGTTGCTTTTCGTCTAATATAGCATTCATAATATCACTATGACTTGCATTTAATAGCTTCAAAAGATCTGTTTCATATCTATTAATATCGCGGACTTCTATTTTATCTAAATATCCATTAACAGCAGCATAAAGTGATGAAACTTGCTCAGCTATATTTAAAGGAGAGAATTGTGCTTGTTTAAGTAATTCTGTTAATCTTGCACCTCTTGCCAATAACTGTTGTGTTGTAGCATCAAGATCAGAACCAAATTGAGCAAAAGCTGCCATCTCACGATACTGAGCGAGCTCGCCTTTTATTTTTCCTGCAACTTGCTTCATCGCTTTGACTTGAGCCGCTGATCCAACTCTACTAACAGAAAGACCCACATTAACAGCAGGTCTAATGCCTTGATAAAAAAGATCTGTTTCTAGGAATATCTGACCGTCAGTAATTGAAATAACATTAGTTGGAATATAAGCCGAAACATCATTTGCTTGCGTTTCAATTATTGGTAATGCTGTCAAAGATCCCGAACCGTTATCTTCATTTAATTTTGCAGCTCGTTCAAGTAAACGTGAGTGAAGATAAAACACATCTCCAGGATATGCTTCTCTTCCTGGCGGCCTTCTTAAAAGCAGCGACATTTGTCTATAGGCTACAGCCTGTTTTGATAGATCATCATATATGATAAGGGAGTGCATACCATTATCTCTAAAATATTCTCCCATTGTACAGCCTGTAAAGGGTGCTAAAAATTGTAATGGAGCGGGATCAGATGCTGTAGCAGCAATAACAATAGTATATTCTAAGGCTCCGTTATCTTCAAGAAGCTTAACAAATTGTGCTACCGATGATCTTTTCTGACCTATCGCAACATAGACGCAATAAAGTTTTTCATTTTCATCGCCACTTTCGTTTATTTTTTTCTGGTTAAGAATAGCATCCAATGCAATAGCTGTTTTGCCTGTTTGTCTATCACCGATAATTAACTCTCTCTGCCCTCTGCCAACTGGAATAAGAGCATCAATTGCCTTTAAGCCTGTTTGCATTGGTTCATGGACTGACTTCCGTGGCATAATACCAGGCGCCTTAACATCAACTCTTTTATTAGTTTTTGCTTTTAGTGGTCCTTTGCCATCTATTGGGTTACCTAACCCATCAACAACTCTTCCTAAGAGCTCTTTGCCAACAGGAACTTCAACAATTGTTCCTGTACGTTTAACAATATCACCTTCATGAATCTCTCTATCATCACCAAACAAAACAATACCAACATTATCTATTTCTAGATTTAATGCCATACCTTTAATCCCATTTGGAAATTCTACCATTTCACCTGCTTGGACATTATCCAAACCGTATACACGCGCGATACCATCTCCAACAGATAAAACTTGACCAACCTCTGATACCTCAGCCTCTGATCCAAATCCTTTTATTTGCTCTTTCAAGACAGCTGAAATCTCTGCAACTTTAATATCCATCAACTTACACCTTTCATAGCGATTTTTATGTTATTTAATTTAGTTTCTAATGAATTATCAATCATTTGTGATCCTACTTTTACAATTAACCCTCCGAGTAATTTTGGGTCTGTTTCTAAATCTAATTTGATATTCTTACCAATCATCTCTTTTAAATTTTTTGTTAATTTATCTATTTGCGATTTATTTAAATCTTCTGCAGAAACAATACTAGCGATTACTTCTCCAGAATGTATAGCTAATAGCCTATGAAATGCTGCGACTATGTAATTAATTGAGTTTATTCTTCTGTTCTGAATAAGTAAGCCAATAAATTTAGAAATTAGTTCATTAACTTTCATCTTTTTTAATATTGCATTTATTGCATCAGATTGTTCTTTTTCAGAATACATCGGGCTATTAACTAATCTGGACAAATCTTCACTACTTTCCACAGCTTTAAGGAAACCATCCAAGTCCTTACTAACGGAATTCATCGAATTCTCTTCTTCTGCTAATTGAAACAGTGCCTTAGCATAGCGATTTGCTGC
>JABIEF010000056.1 GCA_018651345.1 Rhodobiaceae bacterium | reverse complement strand
GGGGGTGTTACGGTCTCTTATTTTGAATGGGTAAAAAACCTAAGCCATATTCGTTTTGGCCGCATGCAGCGACGCCAAGAAGAGGCCCGTCATCAGCTGTTAGTCGACGAACTGGAGCGACTGGATCGCTATTCAGGAGATAACTGGTCTATGAGTTCCAACTTTAAGGAAAAATACCTGCGCGGCGCTGACGAATTGCAACTGGTGCGTTCGGGGTTGGATGACACGATGCGAGTTGCCTATCAGTCCTTCCGCGAGGCTTGGCACACCCGCAAAGATGTTCCCGATCTGCGTACGGCAGCATTCTTGCTAGCTATTGAACGCGTGGCGGCGAGTTACCGGGCGAAAGGCATGTAACAACATCAGTTGCCGGTGTTGAAATACGTCGTTAGCGGAGGTAATTTGTTTAAAAAATTAGTAATATGGATTTGGTGCGTTAACCAGTTTAAATCGAACAGAATGTGAGATAAGAAAATTTTATGAGACAGTTATTATTTGGATTACTAGTCATAATACTAACTTGTAGTCCCGCCTACGCTAATAATTTCTTCAATGGAACGCTTGTAGACGCGCATAGTCAAAAGGGTGCATTGATATCCTCTCAACAGTTGTCTGAGGTGATAAATAAAACTGATGTAGATTTTACTCTTTTATCATTCAGGTTAAAACCAGGAAAGATTAAGGAAGAATTATTAGCAATCAAACAAGAAACAGGAAATAAGGTTCGCTATCTAATACCAACAAAATTAGGTGGTTACATGAGAAAAAACACCAGTTCAGAAGAAGCAAACAACCGTCTGAAGTTCTTGAAAAAGACTGCGCAAGAAAGCAATATGAATTATGTAGGATTTGGTGAAATCATAGTGCAGCATGCACCTCACAATCATAGTAAACTAAAATATGATGGTATTAATTTAGATTTGTCCTCAAAAAGAGTTTCAGAGGCTATAGATATTATCATCAAGGACAATAAATCTGTTATCATACATGTTGAGTTAAATGATTACGAAACCGACTCTAAGAAAATATTGAAACAGTTGGTAACTTTAGGTAACAAGAATCCTGATAGCAATTTTTTGTTAATGCATATGGCGCAAGTTAAATTTTCTGAGGCAGAATTTATTATAAATAATACTAAAAATATTCATTTTATGACATCACATGCTGATAATGAAATGAAACTTAAAATGAAGAAAGGAAGAGGTCAGCAAGGGTGGATAAATTTATTTGATAAAGATAATAATCTTCAAAAAAAATGGAGAAATCTAATGAATAATAACCCTAAGAGATTTGTTTTTGCGTTAGATAATGTATGGGATGTTCAGTGGTTAAGGGGATATAAAGAAAGAGTTTTAATATGGCGAAAAGCTCTGGCTTCTTTAGACGATGAAGCGTCTATCTCAATAGCCTGTAGAAATTCAAATGAATATTTTAAACTTGGTATAGAATGCATAAGAGATCGTAATTAAAAGAAGTTAGTAAGAAAATTAAAAGTATTTAAAAATAAAAGCTAATCAAAAGTACTTACAATTTACGCTCTTAGATTTTTAGACAAATCATCTATAAACAACCTTACTTTCATTGGAAGGTATCTTCTGTCTGGGTATATGGCATATATACCTCTTTCAGGAACGAAAGAATAATCAGTCAATAGCTTGACTAACTTTCCTTCTTTTATAAATTGATCACAAAAAACATCTGGTATTCTACAAAATCCAATCCCTTTTAAAGTACTATTCAATAACACCTCAACAGTGTTTGTATAAATAGCTGGAGATAAATTTACAGTACCTTCTTTTTTAGTTTTTTTATGACTATAATTCAAAGTTAATGCTGAGGTAGTGTTTTTATATATTATTGCAGGGATGTTTTTTAAGTTTTCAGGTATAGAGGGGTATCCATATTTTTCAATATAAGATGGACTAGCACAAACAGTTGCAGAGAAATCACAAAGACGTTTAGCTATTAATCTAGAATCATCTAATTTACCTATTCTAATTACAAGATCGTACCCTTCTTCAATTATATTTATTTTCTTATCATCGAAATCTATATCTAAAATGACCTCAGGGTATTTTTTTGCATAATCAATGATGACATCAACCAGAAACCTCTCTCCAAATGCCATTGGAGCATTAATCTTGAGTCTACCTGTTGGCCGTTCGATACCATCAACTATTTTTCTAAGAACAGAAGATACTTCTTCTTCGCTGCGATTAAGGGTTTCAAAAAGCTGTTCTCCCGCTTCTGTTAAAGTCACCACTCTTGTCGTTCTATTAAAAAGAACCAACTGCAATCGATCTTCAAGTATTTTAATTTGCTTACTAACTGCAGCTCCGGAAACACCTAATTCAGATGCTGCTTTTGTAAAGCTTTTATTCCGAGCCACTTTAATCATTGCATCAAAGCCATTTTGAAAAATCATCTATTGATACCCTCAAGTTAATAAACTTATAACTAATAATACTATTAACATCTTTTTGATAATAATATAAACAATTAATTAATAAATAAATTTAACATTAGGAGATATAAATGACTGAAGAAAAAAATTGTGGGTGCGGTAGATCGCCAACAGGAAAGTGTATAGGATGGCACGCCTTAAGTGAAGAAGATTTTACAAAGAAAAAAGAAGCTTATGAAGCTAAGCATAAAAAAAATAACAAATAAGGAATTTTATTATATGTTAAAAAATAACAGAATTTTCTTAACAATAGAAAACTTAAGCGCTCCTTTAGGGCGTTTATTGATTTCATTAATGTTCTTAATGTCAGGTTTGAATAAAGCTGGCAACTACTCCAATACTTCTGGTTGGATGGAATCTATGGGTGTTTCTAGCAGCTTTCTGCCATTAGTAATACTCCTTGAGATAGTTGGTGCTCTAGCAATAATTTTAGGCTGGCAAACTAAAATTGCAGCTTTTCTTTTAGCCGGCTTCTGCCTTGTATCAGCTTTAATATTTCATTCAGATTTAAGCAATCAAGTTGATATGATAATGTTCATGAAAAATATTGCTATAGCAGGTGGTTTTTTATTTTTAGTAGCTGGAGGTGCAGGCAACTATGCGCTTGATAATAGAAAAAGATGATTTAAATTAACTGTCTTTAGGATTATCCGTGGATAAACCATAATGAACTAAAACCTTTAGATTTGTATTTGCCTTAGATAATACTTACTATAGAATACATAAGACATCATAACTAGCAGGGTTGTTAAGAAAATTAAATGTATTTAAAAATTATAATCTTTAGTCTTTTTCTCTATGTTAATTCAATCGGAACTACAATGGCATACGAAGAACCAAAATATGAGTTAATCAAAAGTACTGATATTTATGAAATAAGATATTACGAAGATCGTCTTGCCGTTCAAACTCTTCAAACTTCAGGGGAAGATAGTTCATTTAGGCGCTTATTTAAGTATATTTCTGGTTCAAACCAAGGATCATCAAAGATTTCAATGACAACTCCTGTTATAGAATCAGACGAAGGTAGTGGATTAGTGATGCATTTTTTCTTACCAGAAACCTATACAAGAGAAACCGCTCCCTTGCCTAACGAATATAATGTAAAATTAGTTACGGTGAAAGGTGGATATTATGCAGTCATTAAATATTCAGGACGTTATACTAACCAAAACCATAAAAGACACTCTGCTTTGCTGACAGATGCATTGAATAAAGATTCTATTCTTATCAAGAGTAATGTTATTAAGGCTGCTTATAACGGCCCGTTTACTCCATTCTTTTTACGTAGAAATGAATCAATGTATCGTGTAGAATGGGAGTAGATGTATTGAGTTAGAATAGAGGTTAATCAATGTCGGATATCAAAGAGCAAACTCCTCCTCGAGAGAAATTATATAGTCTTTTTGATCACTATAAGAATGCACGGTATGAGGATGCAGAGAAGTTAGCAATAGTCATTACTAAACAGTTTCCTCTCCATCAATTTAGCTGGAAGATTCTTGGTGTAGTGCTCCAACTAACAGGCAGGATATCTGATGCATTAGTTATCAATCAAAAATCTGTAGAATTAAATACGCAAGACGCCGAAGCCCACAATAATCTGGGAAATACTTTGCAACAACTAGGAAGATTAGAAGAAGCCGAAGAAAGTTGTAGGCAAGCAATATTACTTAGATCTGGCTATATCGAACCTCATTACAACTTGGGCAATATACTCAAAGAACTTGGTAGATTAGAAGATGCAGTGGCAAGCTATAGAAAGGTAATAGAATTGAAACCTGACTATGCCGAAGCTCATTACAACTTGGGAAATGCCTTCAAAGAACTCGATAGATTAGAGGATGCAGTATCAAGTTATAGAAAGGTAATAGAACTAAAGCCCGGATTTGCAGAATTCCATAATACCTTGGGGTTTATGCAGCAAGAACTTGGCAGATCTGAAGAAGCTGAAGCAAGTTATAGACAAGCAATAACACTTAAGTCGGATGATGCAGAAATTTATAACAACTTAGGTCTCGTACTACAGGAACTTAATAGATTAGAAGAGGCTGAAACAATCTACAGACAAGCAATAGAACTTAAACCAGATTTTTTAGAAGTTCATAATAACTTAGGTCTCATGCTACAAGAACTTAATAGGTTAGAGGAGGCTGAAACAATCTATAGGCGAGCGATGGTAATTAAACCAAATTTTGCTGAAAACTATAGAAACTTGGGTAATACACTGCAAAAAATGGGTAGATTAGAAGATGCAGTATCCAGCAATAGAAAGGCAATAGAACTAAAACCAGACTTTGCGGAATTTCACTCTAACTTAGGTTTGGTGCTGCAAGAAATTGGCAGACTAGAGGAAGCTGAAGCAAGCTATAGGCAGGCGATAATACTTAAACCAGACTATGCCGAAGCCATGATAAATTTATCAATGGTTCTGGGTTATATGAATAATTTAGATGCAGAAATTTGTGTATTAGAAAACCTATTGATAGTAGATAGAGATAACTTTGGATTGAGGGCTGCTGTCATACTTGCAATACATAGATTCTTAAAAGATGACTTTACGATAAGCAAAAAATACCTCTTAGAATCTTCTGAAATTCAAAACAAGTTAACCGTTGAATTTCTAAATGAAAAAATTTACCAGAATTACTTGTTAAAAATACTAAGTTGGCATGAAAATAAATCTTCTAAAAGTCTTAATACAACAATCGATAAAAATATCTATGTAATTGGCGAAAGTCATGCGTTAGTTAGTCACGGACTTCGGGTGCAAACTTCAGATAATAATTTTTTGTGCAAGTCACTGTTGATCATGGGATGCAAACAATGGTATTTAGGAAATTCTATCAAGAACAAATATAAAATAAAATTTGAGAATATATTTCGATCTCTCCCAAAATCTAGTAAAATTTTATTAGCAATAGGCGAGATTGATTGCAGGTTAGATAGTGGAATAATTAAACATAAAAATAAATACCCAGAAAAAAATATTACCGAACTGATTCTGCGTACAATAGAAAGTTACCTTAAGTATATTTACAAAATGAATGACTATTATAATCACAAGATCATCATACAAGGTGTGCCTTGTCCAAATATTAGCTTAAAAAATATTTCAAAAGAGAAAGTTATAGAATTAATTAATTTAATTAGAGAGTTCAATGATTTGCTTAAAAGCAAGTCTATTGAGATAGGGTTTGATTTTTTAGATGTATATAAACTAACAGACAGAGGAGATGGTTTTTCAAATCTCATTTGGCATATAGACACTGTTCATCTTTCGCCAGAAGGGATGACCGAAGCATGGCGCATGTATTACTCCGGTTAAACTTTTGTTATCCAGATGTCGTTTAGCAAGAGTTTAGTATTACCGCAAGGTTTAAAGTTTCCAACATAAGATCTTAATCTAATGTAATAGGATTAATTGATATACAATTAATTAACAAATTATTGATAATATAGTGAAATAACAACTGTGTAATGTTGTAAATAAGTAAAAATATATTTTTATTACATGCTAGCCGTAATACTTGAAATAAGTTCTTGATTTATTTAACTTTTTAAGTCAATGATACCGGACTTTTGAGTGTTACGATTAATCGTAAGAATCTATAATAAAAAAAATACGAAAGAACAATCTATGCTCAAATTTGCGGAGCTCGATCTTAGGGCTTCTATCCTTAAGGCCGTTGAAGAAATTGGGTACAAAGAGACTACACCCATTCAAAGTCAGGCTATCCCTTTCATTCTAGGTGGTAAAGATCTGGTTGGTGTAGCTCAGACTGGGACTGGAAAAACAGCTGCATTTTCGTTGCCAATTATGCAGAAATTACTAAAAGCTGAAGGTAGGCGAGAAGCTAAAGCAACAAGAGCCCTTATTCTAGCGCCAACACGCGAACTAGCTGTACAAATTGCCGATAATATTAATGCGTATGGTAAATATTCACATTTGCGCACCACTTTAGTCTACGGTGGAGTTTCTGAAAAACCACAAATAAAAGCGATGGTTAGCGGCGTTGATATCTTAATCGCAACACCCGGCCGCCTGTTAGATTTAATGAACCAAGGTCATATTACTCTTGGCAAGGTTGAGTTTTTAGTCCTTGATGAAGCGGACAGAATGCTTGATATGGGTTTTATTCGTGATATAAAGCGTATTATCCAACAGCTTCCTAAAAAACGCCAAACTGTTATGTTCTCTGCAACTATGCCTTCTAGCGTTGAAAACTTGGTTAAGACATTTCTTGATAATCCTGTTCGTGTTGAAGTTGCTCCAGCAGCTACAACCGTAGAAAAAGTAACACAACATGTTTTGATGGTGCCTAAATCTCGTAAGCAAGATCTTTTAGAATTTGTATTGAAGAACGATGATTTAATTCGTGTATTGATCTTTACCAGAACTAAACATGGTGCCAATAAAGTTTCACGTAAGCTAGAGAATCTAGGTATTTCATCGGGTGCCATTCATGGCAATAAATCACAAAATGCTCGGCAAAAAG
>JABIEF010000055.1 GCA_018651345.1 Rhodobiaceae bacterium | reverse complement strand
TCTTTGATCCTAATATTTTTGCTGTTGCAACGGGTATGGAGGAGCATAATAATTACGGCATTGATTATATAAATGCTTGTAAATTAATAAAAGAAGAAATGCCATTAACATCTATCTCTGGAGGAGTTTCGAACTTATCATTTTCATTCCGTGGTAATCAGATTGTTAGAGAATCAATGCATTCAGTTTTTTTATATTACGCAATAAAAGCTGGAATGGATATGGGTATAGTAAATGCTGGACAGCTTACAATTTATGACGATATTAACAGTGTTCTTCGATCATTGTGTGAAGATGTGATATTAAACAAGTCACCAGATGCGACGGAATCTCTATTGAATGAGGCTGAAAGATTTAATATAGGAAGTAGCGAAGTTAAGGCTGCAGATCAAGAATGGAGAAACCTAGAAGTAAATAAAAGATTGTCCCACTCTCTTGTGAAAGGAATTAATGAATTTATTGAACAGGACGTTGAGGAATCTAGGCTCTCTTCAAAGTTAGCAATTGATGTAATCGAGGGACCATTAATGGATGGAATGAATCACGTAGGTGATTTATTTGGCTCTGGGAAAATGTTTTTGCCTCAAGTTGTAAAAAGTGCTCGTGTTATGAAACAAGCTGTTAGTTATTTATTGCCATATATGAAAAATGATGAAGAAGTAGAAGACAAAAACAAGATTTCGTATTCGGGAAAAATCCTTCTTGCTACAGTAAAGGGTGATGTTCATGATATTGGTAAAAACATTGTTGCTGTTGTTTTGCAATGCAATAATTATGAAATTATTGACCTTGGAGTTATGGTCCCAGCTAATAAAATTATAGAAACTGCTATAAGTGAGAAGGTTGATATTATTGGTTTATCGGGTCTTATAACTCCAAGTCTAGATGAAATGTGTACAGTGGCCGCTGAATTAAATAAAAAAGATACAAATATTCCAATATTAATTGGTGGAGCGACTACAAGTAAAGTTCATACGGCAGTTAAAATATCACCTAATTATAATAAGGGGCAGACTTTATATGTTACTGATGCAAGTCGAGCTGTAGGTGTTGTTTCTGATCTTATGTCAAAGGATAGGAGGGGTAAATTAGTTAAAGAAACTAGGGTTGAGTACTCTGAAATTATAGAATCTTATAAAAATAGAACAAATGCAAATAATCGTATTTCAATAAATACTGCAAGGGATAATAAACTCGCACTTGATTGGGATGCTTATTGCCCAAAAGATCCTAGTTTTTTGGGTGTAAAGAAGATAGATGATATCAATTTAACAAATCTTAGAGAGTACATAGATTGGACACCATTTTTTCAGACTTGGGAATTAAGAGGTTCATATCCTGAAATATTATCTAATAAGGATTACGGTGAATCTGCAATGCAATTATTTAATGACGCTCAGAATTTAATTAATAAAGCTATTGCTAATGATTGGATTGATTTGAGGGCGTGTGTTGGATTTTGGCCCGCACAATCTATTGGTGACGATATAAAATTATATTCAAATGATGATCCAAATTTATCTATTGCTACTTTCCATACCATAAGACAGCAAATGTCTAGAGATTCTGGTCGTTATAACTTATCTCTTTCAGATTTTATTAAGCCTAAGAAATATGGAAAAATAGATTATTTAGGTGCTTTTGCAGTTACTGCTGATTTAGGGGTTAATAATCCAATGCTTGATTTTGAAAGAGATAATGATGATTATAATATCATATTGCTTAAGTCTATAACAGATAGGTTAGCTGAAGCTGGAGCAGAATTTTTGCATGAGAAAGTAAGAAGAGAGCTATGGGGCTATAGTCCAAATGAAAATTTAAGCAAGGAGGATCTAATTAAAGAGGGATATATTGGAATTAGACCTGCTCCAGGATACCCTGCTCAACCAGATCATACTGAGAAAATAACAATATTTAAACTTTTGAATGCGGAAGAAAATATTGGAATATCTTTAACAGAATCTTGTGCTATGCTTCCCGCATCATCAATCTCTGGTTTGTATTTTAGTCATCCAGATTCTAGATATTTTGGTGTCGGTAAAATTGGTCGTGATCAAGCGACCGATTATTCAAAGAGAAAAGGCTGGGATGAAGATGGTGCCGATAAGTGGTTAAAATCCATTCTAGATTATAAGTTATAGGCCATGCTTCTTTAACGAACCATATCCACCTCCCGAAGGTGTTGTAATCTCAATTTTATCTCCTTTCTTTATTTTTAACTGCTCGCAGCTACTTAGTTTATACTTTTTATTTTTTCTAATTAGATAGTTTTGGCCAATTGTTCCATTTTTACCTCCACATAAACCAAAAGGAGAAATAATCCGATTATTTGATATAATCGAGCACTCCATTGGGCTTTGAAATAGGAAGGTTTTTACAATACCATCTCCACCTTTTTTAAGTCCTTCTCCACCAGTATTACGATTTATGTAAATATTAAAAATTTCTACAGGATATTGATTTTCTATAATCTCAGGATCCGTTAATTTTGAATTTGTCATATTTGATTGAACGGCACTAGTGCCGTTAAAATACTTACCAGCACCGGAACCACCACATATTGTTTCATAATAGTGAGAATTATCATTACCAAATACGATATTGTTCATAGTTCCTTGTGACCCTGCAATAATTCCCAAGGCCCCAAGAAGGCAGTTTGCTATTACCTGGCTTGTTTCTACATTTCCAGCTGATACAGCAGCATTCTTACCTGGAGATAATATACTGTTTTCTGGTATTAAAATTGTTATAGGTTTTAAGATTCCAGAATTAAGAGGTATATCTTTATCTATTAAACATCTAAAAACATATAGAATAACTGCCTTTGTTATTGGCAATGGGGCATTGAAGCTATTGTTTTGCTGTTTGCTTGTCCCATCAAAATCTATAACTATTCTATTTTCTGATCTTATTACTTTTAACGATACTTTTATTTTAAAATCATGATCAGTGCTCACTTCAAAGCTAGCATCTTTAATTACTTTAATTACTTTAATTACAGATTCTTCTGAGTTAAATTTTATATATTCCATATAAGCTTCTAGTGTTGGCAATCCATAACGTCCTATGACTTTGATCAGTTCTGTTGATCCGGTTGTATTTGCTGCTATTTGTGCTTTAATATCTTCGATATTTAGAAAAGGATTTCTTGCAGGATATTTTGTTAAAGTTAGTATTTCTAATAATTCCTTTTCGTTAAAATTACCTTTTTTCATAATCTTAAAATTATGAAAAACTACTCCCTCTTCATCTAAAGTTTTAGCAAGTGGTGACATTGATCCTGGATATATTCCTCCTATGTCAGAATGGTGTCCACGGCTACCAAGGAAAAAAATAATTTTATTACTGGAGAATATGGGAGTTATTATGGTTAAGTCAGGTAAGTGAGTTCCTCCTGATTGAGGGGAGTTAATTAAAAATACGTCACCAGAATATATTTCCTTATTATTTTTTATAATATTTTTAACACAATCATCCATCGATCCAAGGTGAATGGGCACATGTGGTGCATTTGCAATTAGATCCCCTTTCTTATCAAATATTGCGCAAGAGTAATCAAGTCTCTCTTTAATATTTACTGATATCGATGTTTTTTGAAGTGTGATTCCCATTTGTTCGGCAATGGACATAAAAAGATTATTAAATATTTCTAGTAAAATAGGCGATTTGATTTTTGGGTTATATTTATATTTTTCAACTTTTTTAATTTTTGTTAGAATAAGATTACATGTAGAGTCAATCTTTGCTGTCCAATCTGGTTCTATAACAATAGTTGAATTTTTATCAGATATTAATGCGGGTCCATAAATTTTATCTTTTAGTGCAATGGATTGCAAATCATAGATGTTTATTTTATGCCAATTACCTTTAGTAAATATATTTGTTTCACCTGTTTTGGTTAAGCCTTCGCCAAGTTTATGATAATGAATTTTTTTATCTTCTATTAATTCTGTTTCAACCTCTACCATGTCAATAAAAATTTTCTTATCTGATAGAAATCCAAATTGCTTCTTATGTAACTTCAAGAAGTTATCTTTCATTATATTAATATTCGAATATTCTATGCTTATAGGCATTTCTGAATCTTGGTATTTTATGTATACTGATATATTTGATCTATAATCATTATTACCAATTTTTAATAAATTTTTATTTTCCGATAAACGTATTTCGTTATTCAATCTTTTGTATGAATGGTCATTCAATTCACATAAGATAGACTTTTGTTCGGTATATTTGATACTAGAAAATCCTATTCCATACGCTGATAAGAAGCTTCCTAAAGGGTGAATGAGTATTTTATTAATTCCTAAGTTTTCTGCTAATAAACAAGCATGCTGTCCCCCTGCACCTCCAAAAGATGCAATTGCATAATTATCTAAATTATGGCCTTTGTTAACGGATATTTTCTTAATTGCTTGAGTCATTTTTTCAATAGCTATATTAATATATCCATCTGCAATTTCCTCGATACTCATACTAAGCTTTAAATCTTCTTTTAATTCTTGAAATTTTTTTACTGTAATTTTTTTATTTAACGAAGATTTTCCCTTATGACCAAATACCTTTGGAAAATTTTTGTTTGATATTTTTCCTAATATTAGATTTGCGTCAGTAACCGTAAGAGGTCCTCCCAGATTGTAGCATGCAGGTCCAGGGAAAGATCCAGCTGACTGTTCGCTTACCACCAATCTTCCTGTTTCATGGGTAAGCAATGAGCCTCCGCCTGAAGCGATTGTATTAATTTCTAACATTGGTATTTGTATTCTTATACCATTAATATCATTTTCGAATGATCGTTCTATTTTTTTGTTAAAATGTGCTACGTCTGTAGAAGTACCACCCATATCAAAGGATATTATTTTATTAAAACCTGATTTTTGGGATGTTGAAATTGCACCTATTATTCCACCTGCTGGTCCTGATAGTATTGAATCTTTTGCTCTATATTGATCCCATGAAGACAATCCACCATTTGATTGCATATAATTTATTTTTAATTTTTCGTTATCTAATTTTTTATCCCATTTACCGAATAAAGCATGTCTTAAGTTACTTATATCTCTGCTAACTATAGGGCTTAAATAAGCATTTAATACAGTGGTATCTCCTCTTTTAATGAATTTTATTGTCGGGCTAATATCATGTCCGGAAGATACTTCATTGAATCCAATTTCTTTTAAGAGTTTTAATAATTGTATCTCGTGATTAGGGTATTTCCATGCGTGCATTAAATTTATAGCAATCGATTTTATTCCTAAATTTTGTGAATTTAATACTTTCAGTATTTTTTGCTTTTCTTTCTTTAAATCTAATTTTTTAATAATCTTTCCGTTTACATCAATCCGTTCTTCAACCTCTACAACTTTCGTATATAGCATCTTATTTTTTTTGATATTTAAATCAAATAATTTAGGTCTTGATTGGTAGCCAATTTCTAACGAATCTCCAAACCCTTCTGTTGTTAATAGTAGGGTATTATCACCTTTGTTTTCTAATAATGCATTTGTAGCTATTGTTGTTCCTACGTTAATGCTTTTAATTCTATCAATAGGAATATTTGTATTTTTTTTGATCCTCAATATACTTCTTATACCTGTTATTATTGGATCCTGATTGTTTTCTAAAGTTGAAGATAATATTTTTTTTGTATAAATTTTATTGTTTGGTGACCTTGCAATTATATCTGTAAATGTGCCACCCTTATCGACCCAAAAATTCCAAAAACTTTCATCTGATCTCATTTGTATTCCTATTTATTGATTCCGTATAATTGTCGTCTATGTAAATTATAGTTTGAAAACTATATATAAAAAATTATAATCTAATAATCATATTTTATTTTTTAGAAAAAATTAAAAATTCATGTTTATTAATAAATTTAAATCACCAAATTATAATCAAAGAAAGAATTCTAAAATTGATATGCTGGTGCTCCACTATACAGCGATGGAGGGTTCTTGTGAAGATGCTTGTGCGTGGTTGTGTAATGAATTATCTCAAGTAAGTTCTCATTATGTTGTAGATAGAGATGGAACGATTTTTTCGTTAGTCGATGATAGTTACAGAGCTTGGCATGCGGGAGTATCATTTTGGAATGGTAGTACCGATATTAATTCACGATCTATTGGTATAGAGATACATAATTTGGGTAAAGAGGAGGATTTCCCAAAAAAACAGATAGGTTCCTTATGTGAGTTAATTAACTATTTAATAGATAGGCATAATATTTCTAGGCATAATATTCTGGGTCACTCCGATGTAGCCCCTGAAAGAAAAAAAGATCCTGGCAATTTATTTCCGTGGATAGATTTGTATGCGCAAGGTATAGGAATTTGGTCAAATAAAAAGATTGAAGATAATAAAAGTATAACAAATATTGGAGATAAATCTAAAATTATAAAAAAAATACAAAATTATCTAAAAGCTATAGGCTACAATATCAACGTTAACTCCGTATATGATAATCAAACAAAAATAATTATAGAAGCTTTTCAGAGACATTGGCGTCCAAAGAAAATCGATGGTTGCTTGGATTTGGAAACAGAGGTCTTGTTGCATGATGTGTTTAGTCAATTCAAATATATGAATAAACTTGATCTCGACTAAGTTCATAAATTGTATTATATTGAATATTGCTAGATAGCCGGATGGTCGCTGTATTAATACAGAGGAAAGTCCGGGCTCCATGGAGAAACAGTGCCGGATAACGTCCGGCGGAGGAGACTTTAGGGAAAGTGCCACAGAAAATATACCGCCATAATTTTATTATTAAGGTAAGGGTGAAATGGTGAGGTAAGAGCGCACCGCATTACTGGTAACAGTAATGGCAGGGTAAACCCCACTGGGAGCAAGACCAAATAGAGGTAACGTAACATTTGTTAAGTGTTCTTCACATTAGTTGCCTGGGTAGGTTGCATGAGGATTATGGTAACATAATTCCTAGATGAATGGCCATCAGATAAGAGTAATCTTATTTACAGAACCCGGCTTATAGGCTGTCTAGCAAAATTATTTTTATCATCATAACTATCGGTTAATAAGTTATTTCAATTTATATTTTGTTGTTAAAACCATTGACTACCATGCTATACCATGGTATCCCATAGTATCCCAAATTTACATTTGTAGTAAATCTATGGAATATCTTTTACGGGAAGTTATTATGGAAAAATTTTTATCAACTTATCATAATAAAATAGACGCCAAAGGACGTGTGTCTGTTCCTGCACAATTTAGATCGGTCATTTCTTGTGATAGTTTTGACAAATTATTTTGTTACCCATCTCTTGATGCAAAAGCAATTGACTCAGGGGGGGAGAAATTAGCTAATCAAATATCAGATTTATTAGATAAATTAGATCCCTATTCAGACGAAAGAGATCATCTTTCGACTGCATTATTTGGATTGTCTGAAATGATAAAGATAGACACTGATGGTCGAGTTATCTTATCGAGCTCTTTAAGAGAGCATGCTAATATTGATAGTGAGGTTGTTTTTGTTGGTCTTGGTGAAAAATTTCAAATATGGGAGCCAAACAATTTTAAAGCTCATTTATTGGAAGCAAGAGAGAGAGTAAAAAAACAAAGAAATTTATTAAGAGTTAACAATAAAAAGATTATTGAGGGAGTTTTAAAGTGATGAATAGCAGTGGTAATGCTGCTGGCGGACCTATTCATCACATACCTGTAATGCTTCCAGAAGTACTTGAAGCGCTGGCACCTAGAGGAGGCTGTGTCTATGTTGATGGTACTTTTGGAGGCGGTGGTTATACAAAAAAAATATTAGAATATGCTGATTGTAATGTTATCTCCTTAGATAGGGATGCGTATGCAATAAATAATGCTAAATACCTAGAAAAGCTTTATTCCCCCAGATTAAAGTTAATCAATAGTCGTTTTAGTCAACTTGAATCTGTATTGGAGAATATTAATATAGAAAAAGTGAATGGGATAGTTGTTGATATAGGAGTTTCTTCTATGCAGTTGGATGATAATACAAGAGGTTTTTCTTTTCAATTAGATGGGCCTCTGGATATGAGAATGGATAATGAAAGACCTAATGCTTATGATGTTGTAAATTTTCTTGGAGAAGATGAATTAACCAATATAATAAAAATACTAGGAGAGGAAAAATTAGCAAAGATGGTCGCAAGATCGATAGTTAGAGAAAGATCTGTACATCCTATAAAAACAACTTTTGAATTAAGAGAGGTTGTAGCACAAGCTATTGGTTGGTCTTACAGAAAGACTGATAAAAAAACAATTCACCCTGCTACTAGAACATTTCAAGCTATAAGAATTTTTTTGAATTCTGAGTTATATGAATTAAAAAGATTACTTAACATTTCTGGTAAAGTTTTAGAAACTGGGGGCAGGTTAGTTGTCGTATCATTTCATTCATTGGAAGATAGAATTGTAAAAGAGTTTCTCAACCATCACACTGGTATTAATAAAGCTGTATCAAGACATCTTCCTGTAAGCAATTTAGATGAGAAAAATAGCTTTAAATATGTGATGTCTAAGCTAATAAAAACTGGTGAGGATGAAGTTGCTAAGAATCCAAGATCAAGATCTGCAAGAATGCGCGTTGGAGAAAGAACAAATGAAATCTTTAGAGAAAATTTAGATATTTATACTAATAGTTATGATTATCAAGATTTATTGGAAAAGTTACGATGATTAGGTTCGTTTATATATTCTTTATATGTATAGCAATATTAGGATCTCTATCTTTGTATGTATTGAAATATGACACGACTAATACTGAAAATCAAATAACTGAATTAAAAAATAAAATAATCGATGAAAAAAAGATAATAAATGTTCTAAATGCAGATTTTTATAAACTTACAGACCCCGAAAGAATACAGAAATTAACACAGCTTCATCTCACCCTAGGTCCTATCAATATTTCACAACAAAAAGAATTAAAGGACATTCCTATGAAACCGGCAAATGATATTATGGATGATTTGATAAAAAGATCGTTAGTTGGGCTTACAGAGATTGAAACGAGGAGGGAGTAGATATCTGTTTTGTCTTAAATTTTATAGTTATTAATAATATTATAGGCTAAAATTGATTTTAGATAAAAAAAATATTAAAAACCAAGAACAAAACTCAACTAAGAATAGATTAAAGCAAGTATTTGTTATATTTATATTAGGGTATTTGGTTCTGGTTGCCAAGTTATTTGACTATGTGTCATTTGCAGATAACTCTATAAAATCATCTTCTTATGTTAAAGCTGATAATTTATCTAGACCAATAATAATTGATAGAAATGGTTACACATTAGCTCACGATATTGAAGTTCCTTCATTGGCAGTTAATCCAAGATTATTAATAAATATAGAAGATACTATCGACCAACTCATGATTGCTATCCCAGGAGGATTTAATAGGGATAGTTTGAGAAAAAAATTAAATTCCAAAGCTTCCTTTGTATGGTTAAAGAGAGGCATTGAACCGCACCAAAAAGCTGCTATACATGCTTTAGGTATACCTGGAATTAGATTTGAGGATGAAACTAATCGTTTTTATCCTTACAGTAATAAATTATCTCATGTAATTGGTTATACTAATATTGATAATATAGGGCAAGCAGGAATAGAGAGGCACATTGACTCTAATTTATTAAAAGATTCAAATTTTTATCAAGATTCTAAAAATATCCAATTATCAATTGATCTGAAAGTAACTCATGCAATGAGGGATGAGTTAAAAAAATCATTAGAAAAATATAAAGCGATAGCAGCTGCAGGAATTCTTATGGATATTAATAACGGCGAGGTAATAAGTCTTGTTTCTTTGCCAGATTTTGACCCTCATAGCCCGGAAACATCTCAAGACCCCAATTACCTTAATAGAATAACTAATGGAGCATATGAGATCGGGTCAACATTTAAATCTTTTACAGTTGCGATGGCATTGGATTTAGGGATTGCAGATTTAGATACAATATTTGATGCAAGAAATCCCTTGCAAATAGGTAGAAGAACAATCCGAGATGATCATGCGCAAAATAGAATGCTAACTTTAACAGAGGTCTACACTTACTCTTCTAATATTGGAACTTCTAGAATGGCTATTGAAATAGGAGGTGATCGTTTTGCACAATTTTTAAAAAAATTTGGTATGGTTAATAGAATAAAAACTGAGTTACCAGAATTATCATCGACTTTATTGAAACCAAAATGGGGTCAAATACAATTAGCGACAGCATCTTTTGGTCACGGGATAGCTATTACACCGCTACATGCAGCAGCAGCTGGAGCAAGTATTTTAAACGGAGGTATTTATATTAATCCAACTTTTTTAAAAAGAACCAACGATACGAATATTGAGATGAGGCGTGCTGTCGATTTTACAACAAGCAAAAAAGTAAGAAAATTGATGTACTTAAATGCGATAAATGGAACGGCAAAAAAAGCACAAGTTGACGGTTATCATGTAGGTGGTAAAACCGGCTCAGGTGAAAAGGTTGAAAATGGAACTTATAATAAAGATAAACTTTTAACAACATTTATGGGTGCGTTTCCAATTGATGATCCAAAATATATTTTATTTTTACTTTTGGATGAACCAAAAAGGATCGATGAAACTAGAGGCCAAAGAACTGCTGGATGGAATGCGGCACCAACTTTCTCAAACATTGTATCTAGGATTGCCCCTATGTTAGGTGTTAAAAGAAGTGTAGGACCAAGTATGTTTGATGAAGAATTAACGATAGCTAGTGCAGTTAATTAACGGGAACCTCTAAATGAAATTGAATAATCTACTTTCAACAAAATACATAAATACTGCTTTATCAGAATTGGATGTGTCTGGTTTATCTTTAGACAGCAGGCAGATTAAAAAAAATAATTTATTCATTGCTCTTGATGGTCATACAGAATCAGGAATTGATTATATTCGTCAAGCAATTGATGGCGGAGCTAATGCTTTGTTATTATCAAATGAGAACATTAATGAAAATATTAAATACCCTATACCAGTGATAGGCGTTGATAATATAAGGTTAGAACTTTCACATATAGCTTCTAGATTTTACAGAAATAAACCAAATACGATTGTAGCGGTTACGGGCACAAACGGCAAAACCTCAGTGGTTAATTTTATCGATCAAATATGGAAAAAATTTTCTAGAAAATCAGCTTCTATCGGAACTTTGGGTAATTCATTTTTACCGGGACATAGTAACTTGACCACACCAGATAGTATATCATTGAATGCTCAGTTGAATTTATTAAAAAATCTTGAGGTAGATAATGTAGCTATTGAAGCTTCGAGTCATGGTTTAGATCAATATAGAATTGATAATATTAATATAAGCGCGGCTGCATTTACAAATATCTCAAGAGATCATCTGGATTATCATAAAACAATGGAAGCATATTTTAGAGCAAAAGCTAGATTATTTACAGAAATATTGCCTAGAGATGGACTTGTGATTTTATGTATTGATACAATTGAAAAAAAATATTTAAAACAAATTATGAATAAGAATAAGCATAATATTATTACTATAGGAAGAAGTGAAAGTGATTTACAAATATTGCAAATAGATAATTTATGGAGACGCACAGCTCTTCGACTACGTGTTAATAAAGAGGAAATAGATCTTAATATACCATTGATAGGAGAATTTCAGATTTATAATGCTTTAGTTGCTGCAGCTACTGTTACGGCAGATAGAGAAATTGGAATTATAGAATCATTAAAAACTTTAGAAACTCTAGAGGGTGTCAAAGGCAGGTTAGAATTCATAGGCAGTAATAAATATGATGCAGGAATTTATGTTGATTATGCACATACACCTGAAGCATTAGAATCTGTGTTAAGGGAGATGAGAAAATATACTATTAAAAAACTATATTTGGTTTTTGGAGCTGGTGGAAATCGTGATGTCGGAAAAAGATATGCAATGGGTAAGGTAGCTGCAAATTTATCAGATGTAACAATAGTTACAGATGATAATCCAAGAAACGAAGATCCTTTAAAAATTAGACTTGATATTTTAATGGGTGCAAAAAATGCTATTGAGATTGGAAGTAGGTACGAAGCTATAAAAACTGCTATAGAACAATTAGAAGACGGAGATAACTTATTAGTTTGCGGAAAAGGGCATGAGGAAACAATGATTGTGAATAATAAAGTTTACCCTTTTTCTGATCATTCCACCATTCTTTCGATTTTAAGTTAGGTTAATAATTAATGGTATCAGAAAATCAAATTAATCAGAAATTATGGGATTTACAGGATCTTGTCGATAAATTGGACGGAACCTTCGAGGGAAAAGAAAATATAAATATAAATCGAGTTATAATAGATAGCCGTGAAGCGATGGATGGAGATGTATTTTTTGCAATTAAGGGTAACAGGTTAGATGGGCATGAATTTGTTAATAATGCTTTTAACGCAGGAGCTTCAATAGCGATTGTAAATCAGAACTATCAACATAAAACCAAGGGTAATAATTATATAATTGTTAATGATACTTTTCTGGCCTTAAAAAAATTAGCTATAGCATCAAGAAAAAGAAATCATGGGGTAATTATTGGTATCACTGGTAGTGTCGGAAAAACAACAACAAAAGATATTTTATATTCATGTATTTCAACTTATATGAATGCATACGCTTCTCCAAAATCATTTAATAATAAATGGGGGGTGCCTCTGGCGTTAGCTAATATGCCAATTAATTCAGATATAGGAATATTTGAATTAGGAATGAATCATTTTGGTGAAATATCAGAGCTTGCATTGCTAGTGATGCCTGATATATCAATAATAACTAATGTAGAGAATGCACATATTGGAAATCTTAAAACAATCGAAAATATTGGTACAGCAAAGTCTGAAATCATGGATAACATGGATGAAGGGTGTTATATAATATTGAATAGAGATAGTAATTGTTATGAATCACTAGAAAAAAAAGCTAATAAAAAGAAATTGAATATAATTACTTTTGGTAAAACTGTTAAATCCGATATTCAACTATTGAAGTTAAATATTACAGATAATAGCATATCAACTGTAGTTAGTATTTTTGACAAAAAATATAGATATAATTTGAACACCAATAATAAATTTATTGCACATAATTCATTGCCAATATTAGCAATTTTTAAAATTTTAAAACTAAACCTTCAAAGTATATTTTCTAATCTAAATTTTAATTCAGTATCAAAAGGCAGGTGGGAGACAATTAAATTTAAGATAAATAACGGTTCCTTTGTATTAATTGATGATAGTTATAATGCGAGCCCAATGTCTATGAATTATTCTATATGTCAATTTGATTCGTTAAAAGTATCCAACAATGCAAGAAGGATAGCTGTATTAGGGGATATGTTAGATCTTGGTGAATATGAATTTTCGTATCACTCTGATCTGATAGAACAGATATCTGAATCTAATATAGATATTGTGTACGCTTGTGGTGAGAGTATGCGTAAACATTTGGATAAAATACCAAATAATATTAAAATTTATTGGGCATCAGATTCTCAAGAAATTTCAAAGTTGCTTTTACGTAATATCTGTGAAGAGGATATTATTTTATTAAAAGGTTCTAACTCAATGAAAATGAATATTATTACTCAGGAATTTATTAATAATTATGAATTATTCTAAAAAAAAGAAAGTGAATGCTAATGTTTTTTTGGTTATCAAATGAGTTGATTGAAATATATTCTTTCTTAAATGTTTTTAAATACATAACTACAAGGACGGTCGCAGCTACCTGTACATCTGGATTAATTGTATTTCTATTCGGACCCCTGATCATTAATTACTTGAAAGGCTTACAAGAAATCGGTCAACCAATCAGAGTGGATGGGCCTAAAAGACATATTATCGATAAAGCGGGGACTCCAACTATGGGGGGTTTGATTATTTTATTAGGGATATGTTTTTCAAGTTTTTTATGGGCTGATTTAACCAATAAATATGTTTGGATTGTTATTGGTATTACTATTTTATTTGGTACAATAGGTTTTTATGATGATTATTTAAAGGTTAAAAGCCTATCGTCAAATGGTTTTTCAGCTAAAATGAAGATTATATTGGAGATAATAATTGCGGTTTCTGGTGTTTATTTAATAATTCTATCGGGCAGCTTTGAAATATTTGGTAATCTAAATTTTCCATTTTTTAAGAATTTTACATTAAATATTGGATGGTATTTTCTTCCATTCGGAGCTTTGGTAATAATCAGTTCTGGTAACGCTGTTAATTTAACTGATGGTTTAGATGGTTTGGCTATTGTCCCTGTTATGATTGCAGTTTCTAGTTTTGGTTTTATAGCCTACATAACTGGTAATATTATATTTTCAGATTACTTAAATATTATTTATGTGGATGGTGCGGCTGAGTTGTCAATTATATGCGGAGCAATATTAGGAGCTGGATTAGGATTCTTATGGTATAATGCACCACCCGCTATGATTTTTATGGGTGATACGGGATCCTTATCCTTAGGATCTGCAATAGGTACAATTGCAATAATAACTAAGCATGAATTAGTATTATTGATAATTGGAGGATTATTTGTTTTAGAAGCTGTATCAGTTATTGTGCAGGTAATTAGCTTTAAAATCACTGGAAAGCGTGTGTTTAGGATGGCACCTCTTCATCATCACTTTGAAGAAAAGGGTTGGAGCGAATCAACTATAGTAATAAGATTTTGGATTATTTCCTTGATTCTAGCAATGATTGGTTTGCTTACGTTAAAATTAAGATAATTATTTGTAAAATTTAATTATACAATTAAAGGTAAGACCATGATTGCACTACACCACAGAAAAGATCAGAAGATTTTTGTTTTTGGCCTTGGTTTGTCTGGCATTAGTTCTGTAAACGCTTTATTAAAAGGTAAGGCAATTGTTTATGCTTGGGACGATTCTTCTGAGACTAGAGATTCTTCTGAACTTAACGATAAGATTATAAAGGATCCTAGATCTATCGATTTTAGTGATATAGATGCTTTAATTTTAAGCCCGGGGATACCAATAGACTACCCTAACCCTCATTGGATTGTTGAAATAGCAAATAAAAATAAAGTTACTATTATAGGTGATATTCAACTATTTTTAGATGAAATTTCAATATCTAAAGTTCCTATAAAAACGATATTTGTTACTGGTACTAATGGTAAATCAACGACTGTATCAATTATTTACCATCTCTTAAAATCTATGAAAGTAGACGTACAGTTAGGCGGTAATATAGGAGTAAACGGAGTTTTAGAGTTAGAGTATCCTAAGAAGAATAGTGTTTATTTAATTGAAATTTCATCCTTTCAAATTGAATTAACACCTAGATTGAAGCCTGATATTGCTGTTTTATTAAATATATCCCCAGATCATTTGGATAGGCATAAGGATATAAAGAATTATTCTATGATAAAATCAAAGATCTTCTTATTACAGAATAAGGGTGATACGGCAATCATAGGTGTAGACGATGAGAATACGGTTAGAATATCTAATGAGATCAAAAAAGAAATTAACACGATTAGAATTTCAAGAAATAAAGAAGTTAAAAATGGTATTTGGGGATTAGACGGATCAATTATAACGAATTTGGATAATAAGAAATTAACAATGAGAAAGCTATTTCAAAATAAGTCTCTTGCTGGTGAGCATAATTTTCAAAATATTCTTGCAAGCATAGCAGTTTTAAGAAGTCTTGGATATATCCTAGATGATTATGAAGAGGGATTTCAATCTTATTCCGGGTTAAAATATAGAATGGAAGTTATTGGATACCTTAAGAATATTTGTTTTGTTAACGATAGCAAGGCTACAAATGCTGAAGCGGCTAGAGAAGCAATTATTAGCTGTGATAATATTTATTGGATACTGGGTGGTTTAGAAAAAGATGATGGCATTAATCAAATAAAAAATTCTTTTAAAAATATTAAAAAAGCATATCTGATAGGAAGTTCTATTAAATCTTTTTCAAAAACCTTATTAGAAAAAGATATCGATTACGAAATATGCGTTACGCTTGATGTTGCTATTAAGAATTCAATTTTTGATGCACTTAAAAATAAATTTAAATCAACAATATTATTTTCACCCGCCTGTGCTTCTTACGATCAGTTTAAAAACTACGAAGAAAGAGGTGGTGCTTTTAATGGATATATAAAAGACTATATTGAATAAATTTAGGTAATTACTGTTATGAATTTAAAAAGAACTAATCAAAATGTCATATCTGAATGGTGGTGGACTATTGATAGATTTCTAATTGCCTTAGTTTTTATTCTAATATTTTGTGGAGTTATTTTAAATTTAGCCGCAAGTCCTGCTGTAGCTGATAGATTGGGTCTCGATCAATATTATTTTGTGAAAAGACATTTTATTTTTTTAGTACCTTCAATCATAACGATGATTTTATGTTCATTTCTTAACCAAAAGAATATTAGAAGACTTTGTTTGTTAACTTTTTTATCTTGTATTCTAATAATGCTATATTTAAATTTTTTTGGTACCCCCATAAAAGGAGCTACAAGATGGTTAGATTTATGGGTTATATCTTTGCAGCCATCAGAATTTGCTAAACCAGCGTTTATAGTTTTAATTTCTTGGTTTTTTTCAGAGTCTCTAATAACAAATAAACCTGGAAAGCTAATTTCTTTAATTTTATACATTATTCTAATTTCATTGCTAATTTCTCAACCTGATTATGGGCAAACTATATTGATAACAATGGTTTCAATACTCATATATTTCATTGCAGGAATGCCATGGATTGGTATTTTGGTTGTATTTATCATTAGTATTATCGGATCTGCAATTGCCTATCTTAATGTTGACCATGTTGCCCAAAGGTTAAATAGTTATCTGAATCCATCTTCTGGAGATACTTTTCAGGTAGATACAGCTCATAATGCGATCATAAAAGGAGGTTGGTTAGGTAAAGGTCCTGGTGAAGGTACTATAAAGAATATACTTCCAGATGCTCATACAGATTTTATATTTGCAGTTGCAGCAGAAGAATATGGCATATTTATATGCATGCTCGTAGTCTTGCTTTTTGCATTCATAGTGTTGAGAGGTTTTCAGCGGGCCATGTTAAATCAAGATATTTTTTCGAGACTATCTATTGCTGGATTATCGTCAATGATTGGAATACAATCTGGTATAAATATAGGTGTTAATTTAGGGATAATTCCTGCTAAAGGTATGACATTGCCTTTTATTTCATATGGAGGTTCTTCAATGTTGTCAATTGCAATAGCATTCGGTTTTATCCTAGCTTTTTCGAGAAAAAAAGCTAGCAATAGAATATTATTTGTAAATAAATATAGCAGGGAACTTAATTGAAAAATCATTCAAGTGAGAATAAAAAAATAATTATTGTGGCTGGTGGATCTGGTGGACACGTTTTTCCTGCTATTGCGGTTATAGATGAGCTTATTGATTCCTCCTTTGATATATTGATGATTACCGATAAAAGGGGTTTAAATTATAAAAATCTGTTCCCAAATATTACTATCCGTGTGGTGGAGTCAGATACTCCGTTTGGCAAAAATAAGTTAAAGAAAATTATATTTTCATTTAAAATTATACAAGGTCTCTTCCAGTCTTTTTCGATTTTGTTAAATTTTTCTCCTAGATTAATTATCGGATTTGGTGGATATCCTAGCTTCCCACCAATTATGATAGCTTATTTATTACGAATTCCAATTATTATACATGAACAAAATATAATAATGGGAAGGGCTAATAGATTTCTAAGAAATTTGGCAAGAAAGATTTTAATATCTCATAAGGATACAAAAAATTTGTTACCTAAGCATTCGAATAAGACTTTATTGGTTGGAAATCCCATTAGAAAAGAGATTTGTAGATATAGAAGTGCTAAACCTCCTTTACATAATCATACAAATAATTTTAATATTCTTATTTTTGGTGGCAGTCAGGGAGCAAGTATTTTTTCGGATTTAATTCCAAGATCCTTGTCACTGCTTGAAATAGAGTTAAGATCAAATATTAATATTGTTCAACAGGCTATTAAAGAGGACTTGTTTTTCTTAGAAAAAAAATATAGCGAGCTTTCCGTTAATGCAAAAATTGAAACGTTTTTTGATAATTTACCATTACATATTAGTGAAGCTGATATAATTATATCTAGAGCAGGAGCTACATCAATTGATGAATTTAGGGTCATTGGAAAACCGTCTATATTGATTCCATTAAGTCATTCAATTGATAATGATCAGTATGCAAATGCTAAAAAACTAGAAAATGATGGGGCTTGTATTCTAGTAGAAGAAAAAGACTTGAATGAAAATTTTTTATCAAATAAAATCACCTATTTTTATAAGAATAGAGACATTCTAACGAAAATGAGTCTAGCCGCACATACAACTGGGAATACTAGTGCAGCTAAGAGTATAGCTGATTTAATTTTAACTTATTATTAAAGTAGCATTCTTAAAATTTTATGTTAGAAGACTATATGTTAAGGGGATAATTATTGTTTTTTAGTAGTTTCAAAATAATTCATTTTATTGGTATTGGTGGTATCGGCATGAGTGCTATTGCGGAATTAGCTTACGAATTAGGCTATGTGGTGCAAGGAAGTGATATTAGAAAAAATAATAATCTTATTAGACTTGAGAAAAAAGGTATTTCTATAAATATTGGTCATCTTGGTAATAATATTAAAACTGCAGAAGTTGTTGTTTACTCATCTGCGATTGATCATAGAAATCCAGAAATTATTGAAGCAAATGCAAGTGAAATTCCATTATATTCTCGAGCTGAATTCCTGTCTATCCTTATGAAGGATAAACGTTCTATTACCATATCTGGTACGCACGGGAAGACGACTACGACTTCTATAATAGGGCAATTATTACAGGATGATGCCATAGATCCAACCGTTGTTAGTGGCGGTATAATGAATATCAATAACAGTAATCTTATATTTGGTAATGGAGATTGGATGGTTGTTGAAGCCGATGAATCAGATGGTAGTTTTTTAATATTACCTTCCGAGATATCGATCATAACAAATATTGACAATGACCATCTAGATTATTACAAATCAATGAAATTGCTAAAAGATGCTTTTATTAAATATGCCAATAATACGCCGGAAAATGGTTGTTTAATCGTGTGTATTGATGATGAAGGGGTGCAATCAATATTGAATGATATTAAGGTAAAAAGATTAATTTCATATGGTTTTTCTGAAAAAGCAAATTATCAGGTTTCGTTTATCAAAACTTCACTCTTGGGTTCAATTTTTTCTGTAAAATGTAATTTACCTGATACATATTTGGACGAAGAATTTTTTATACCAATGCATGGTGATCATAATATTAACAATGCAATTGCATCCATTGTTGTCGCAAGAATATTAAGCATAGATATCAAAAAAATAAAAAATAAGCTTAGATATTTTCCAGGCATTCAACGAAGATTTACAAAAATTGGGGATAAAAATGGGGTGATATATTTTGATGATTACGCACATCATCCAAAGGAAATACAGTCAGTATTATCGGCAGCTAAAAAGATTAAGCATAATAAGATAGTAACTGTATTCCAACCTCATAGATATTCTAGGATAATTGAATTATACGATGGGTTCTGTGAGTCATTTAAGGAGACGGATTATTTATTAATCGCACCTATTTATTCAGCAGGTGAGTTAATTTTAGAAAATATCACTAATAGAACTATAGCAAATGACATTAAATTTATTGATAAAGATTGTATAAAATATTTTATGGATAATAAAAATTTAAAGATATTGTTAAAATCAATTGTAAAAAATGGTGACATTGTTATTTTTATTGGAGCCGGTGATATAAGCTCAATTGCCAGGGAAATTGTTCAAGATATATAATTAAAATAGCAAGAGATTTAATTTAATGAAATTATGGCCTAATGCAGAGTTATTAGTTGATAAATTACACAAACCTAATGGTAGATTAATACCTAATTATCCATTAGCGTCATCTTCTTGGTTCCGTGTTGGAGGTATGGCTGAAGTGATGTTTTTCCCTGAGGATGTTCATGATCTTGCTATATTTTTACAAAAATTACCAAAAGATATTAGTTATTGTGTGTTGGGAAATAAGTCTAATATTTTAATTAGAGATTATGGAATACCGGGAATTGTAATTTCTTTGGGGAAAGCTTTTGCAACAATTGAAGTGGTTGATGGGAATAAAATATTATCAGGATGTTCTGTTCTAGATAAAAAATTATCTAGTTTTGCGCTTCAGAATAATATAGGTGGATTTTCTTTTTATAATAGTATTCCTGGGTCTGTTGGTGGCGCTATAAAAATGAATGCGGGAGCCTTTGACAAGGAAACAAAAGATTTCTTAATAGAAGTAACATTACTTGATAGAAGTGGAATTATATATAAAGTTAAGAGTAGTTTGTTAGATTTTAAATATCGTAGTTCTAATATTCCTAAAGAAACAATATGTGTTTCAGCTTTGTATCAAGGTTACTGCTCTCAATACGATAAGATATATGATGAAATGTTATCTATGAAAAATTTAAGAAATAGCTCCCAGCCCTTAAGAGAAAAAACCGGTGGCTCAACATTTAAGAATACTGAATCTAAAAAAGCTTGGGAATTAATTGAATTATCTGGATGTAGAGGCTTGTCCGTAGGTGGAGCTTCTGTTTCCAAAAAGCATTGTAATTTTATTATTAACAATGGAAATGCAACGGCATGCGATATAGAATCTTTAGGTAAGTTAATTATTAGTAAAGTTGAATCTGTTACAGGTATAAAACTTGAATGGGAGATAAAGTGTATAGGCGTTGGTTCTAAAACTGAAACTTGAAGGTAATGTTATGTTGAATAAAAAAGTTGTTATTTTATTAGGAGGAGAATCTCCAGAAAGAGAGATAAGCTTTTTAACTGGCAACGCTTGCTATAATTCACTCATTAAATTCAATCATGATGTCATTAAGATTGATCCAGATCATAATTTAATCTCTACCTTAAAAGAAATTTCACCAGATGTGGTCTTTAATGCCCTCCATGGTAAGTGGGGTGAGGATGGAAATATACAAGCAATTCTTGAGTATTTGCACATCCCTTATACTCATTCAGGGGTATTTCCATCATCTAATGCAATTAATAAAAATACTGCAAAGAATATTTTTAAATCTTCCGGCATCCCTGTGGCACAAGGATTTATTCTTAATAAGAAAGAATTAATTGCAGGAAATATTATGAAACCCCCTTATGTTATCAAGCCTATATCAGGTGGCTCAAGTATAGGTATTGAAATTATTTATGATGAAGAGGTTGATTTAAAAAAGATAGTAAAAGAAAATAAATTAAATGATTTTGATACATACTTGGTTGAAGAATATATAGCAGGGAAAGACTTAACTTGCGCGGTTATGGGAAGTAGAGTTCTTGGTGTTACTGAAATTATACCAAATAGTAATTTTTATAATTACGAATCAAAATATAAATCAGATTCAACAATACATATAATTCCGGCAAACATTGAAAGAAATATCTATCAAGCTACACAAGAATTAGCATTAGCAGCTCACGAATCTTTACATTGTAGGGGTGTGACGCGCTGTGACTTTAGATTTGATGATGCGTTGGGAAGAGAAGGGTTAGTTTGTCTAGAAATTAACACTCAACCTGGAATGACAGAGAGGTCGTTAGTCCCAGAGTTAGCAAAACACGAAGGAATATCGTTTGATGAATTAGTTTATTGGATTCTTAATGACGCGTCTTGTAATAGATAATGATAATTGGAATACATTAGATGAATGAATTATATATAAATAGCTCTGGGTCAAGAAATTTAGTAAAAAGTAGAACAAAGAAAATTAAATCTATATTTTTTTATTTTACAATACTGCTAATTATATTTTTTGGATTGATTTTTTTCTTGAATCAAGTTGGTTATAGACCACTTAAAGCATTTAATTTATCTACTTCTTTCTTGTCTGATAATTTAAATTTTCCTATTAGTCATATTTCAACAAATGGAAATAGAAGCACACAACAGTCTGATATAATATTAGCCACATTAAATAATAATAGTAAGTCAATATTTTCTTTTGATTCAAAAAAAGCTATTAAAAATTTAAATAACCTAGATTGGATAAAGTCGGTTAATCTAATTAAATTATATCCCTCAACTCTCCATATTAATATAATAGAATATAATCCTATAGCTACATGGTTTTATAAGAATGAAAAATATGTAATTGGAGAAGATGGACAGATTATCAATAGCTTAAATGCAGATAATTTCTCTAATTTAAAGATTATTGCCGGAGATAATGCTGCGCGTGTTGCTCCTGAGCTTATTTTACAGCTTAGAGCGAGGCCTAAAATTGGCAATAAAGTAAAATCTATTTTAAGAGTTGGAAATAGGAGATGGACATTAAGATTATATAATGGGATAGAAATTTACTTACCAGAAGATAATTTTTCATCTTCATTGGATAAACTATTAAAATTAAATGATGAAGAGGATATATTGAATAAATATATAAAAATTATTGATATGAGACTACCTAAAAGAATCGATATTACTCCATTAAAATTTGATAATAATTTAACTACACCAAAAAATATATAAGGTAATATCAAAATGCATTTAATGTCATTTAATAGAATGTCAGGTCAAATTAGGGATAAAAACTATAATCATAAAGCTATTAGTGCTGCATTAGATATAGGGACGGATAAAGTTGTTTGTATTATAGCAAAAAATCGTAATTTTTATGAGTCTGAAAAGAATTCTACTATAGAGATTATTGGCATAGGCCACAATCAATCAAATGGTGTAAAAACAGGAAATATTGTAGATTTGAATGCCGCAGAAGATTCTATTAGGATTGCTATAGAAGCAGCAGAAGGCATGGCTGGAGTTACAATTGATGAGTTAATTGTTAACGTTTCGTCAAATAATATTGAATCAGCAGTCTATGAAGTAGGTGTGCCTATTCATAATTCACAGGTTAATAATAATGATATTCAAAGAGCTCTTCATGCATCTTATAGCCAGGAACTGGATGATGATAAGTCAAAAATACATACAATACCTTTAGGGTTTTCTATAGATGGTATCCAGGGTATTTTAGATCCAATCGGTATGTATGGACAAAGATTAAATATCCATATGCATATAATTACAACAGATACAGGACCGTTACGGAATCTTAATCTTGTTGTTGAAAGGGCTCATGCTAAAATTTCAAAGATGGTTGTGTCTCCTCTAGCAAGTGCGGTGGCTACATTAAGTTTAGATGAAGCAAATCTGGGAACAATTTGTATTGATATGGGTGCAGGTTGTACGTCTTTTTGTTTATTTATTGATGGTATGTTGAAGTATGCGGATGCTATCCCAATCGGTGGTCATGATGTAACGTTAGATATAGCAAAACAATTATCAACTCCAATAATTGATGCGGAAAAACTAAAAGTGTTATACGGAGGTGTTTTGTCTCATGTATATGAAACTGGAGATTTGATTAATATTCCCCTTGTTGGAGATGGAGAAAAACAAAATTTTATACAAAAGGTACCGAAACCAATCGTTGCTGATATTGTAAGACCGAGAGTAATTGAAATCTTTGAATTAATTAAAGAACGTCTTGATAATATAAGTAAGTCATTGTGCAAGGATAACAGAATTATATTGACTGGTGGAATGAGTCAGTTGACTGGTGTAGATGAGTTAGCCACACAAGTTTTTGGAGGTCCGGTTAGAAGAGCTGTCCCTAGAAACTTTAACAATGATATAAATATCAATAGTCCAATTTTTTCAACTGCAGTTGGCTTACTAATATTTGCCCAAAATGATAATATTGTTATTAAAAAATCCCCTAAAGTAAAAAAAATCTTTAAAAGTGGTGGATATTTATCAGATATTAGTAAATGGTTAAGAGATAGCTTCTAGGGTAGTCATATCGTGAGTTTAAGTTTAACTATTTTTATTAAATTATTTATCATAAATACGGAGATGTGGCGTTTCCCAGATAAGTTTTGAGAAGGAATTATAATTATGACTATTAATTTAAAAATGCCAGATGCAATGAGTGAGCTGAAACCAAGAATAACAGTATTTGGTGTTGGCGGTGCAGGAGGAAATGCTGTAAATAATATGATTCAAGAGGGTCTGGATGGCGTAGAATTTGTTGTTGCTAATACAGATGCACAAGCTCTTGCAATGTCTAGTGCAGATCGTCGTATTCAAATGGGTACTGCAATTACAGAAGGGTTAGGAGCTGGCTCTCAGCCTACAATTGGAGCTGCATCAGCACAAGAAGCTCAAGCAGAGATTTTAGATTATGCTTCAGGCGCGCATATGGTATTTATTACAGCTGGTATGGGTGGTGGTACAGGTACAGGAGCAGCCCCAGTTATTGCCCAGTTATGTCGTGAACAAAATATATTAACAGTTGCTGTTGTCACTAAACCTTTTCAGTTTGAGGGGGCGAGGAGAATGCAAATAGCTGAAGATGGAATCACTGAATTAATGAAGCATGTTGATACATTAATAGTTATACCGAATCAAAACTTATTTAGAATTGCAAACGAGAGAACTACCTTTTCTGATGCTTTTGCTATGGCAGACCAAGTGCTATTGTCGGGAGTTCAGGGTATTACAGATCTTATGGTTAAGGAAGGTCTTATTAATCTAGATTTTGCAGATGTAAAATCAATAATGCATGGAATGGGTAAGGCGATGATGGGAACGGGAGAAGCATCGGGTGAAAAGAGAGCGATTGAGGCAGCCGAAGCAGCTATTTCTAATCCACTTTTAGACGAAGTTTCTATGAAAGGAGCTCAAGGATTGTTGATATCAATTACTGGAGGTGAAGATTTAACGTTGTATGAAGTGGATGAAGCTGCATCAAGAATTAGAAATGAAGTTGATAAAGATGCTAATATTATTTTAGGTGCTACATTTGATGCGAATCTGGAAGGTTCCATCAAGGTATCTGTCGTTGCTACTGGAATACAGTCAGATTCTGCAAATATTAATTCATTCAACACGACAGTTGATAATATCGACTACAGAAAGCCGAATAAAGTTGGCGCGACATTTAGTAATTTTAATTTCGGAAAGACTCTAAATAAAGATAACCATAATAGTATATCTGAAAAAAATTCAACAGAACAAAGCCTTTCTTCTAAAGATAATTCTGCTAAGCCTGCAATAAAAAATGATCAAGGAGATGTTACCTTTAGAAAAATTGATTCGAATCATAGTTTTTATAATTCAAAATCAAGCCCTATCATCTCAAGCGATAAAAATATAAATATGAATTTAAATGAACCTTTTATTCCTAAAGCATCTATTAGCCCCGAAGTTGGCAAAGACGATGTGCCTAAAGTGAATAGATTTTTTTCAATGAAAGATGATAACGTTACAGTTGGTATGCAGAGTGAATTTATAAATACATATGATAACAAAAAGGAAAAGAAAAGTCTTTTTGAAAGATTTGTAAGTGTTGGTTCAAGAAAGAAAGTAAGCCATGAAAATATTAATCAACCAAACTTTGTCGAAACTGATTTTGTTAAGTATGAAAATGAATCTCTAGATAGCGATATGATTCCTAATGAATTATTTGAAGATAATAATTCATTAGATAATGAATTAAATGACGATACATACAATTATGATTTACATGGATTTGAATCGGAAAATAAAGATGATGCAACTTTAGATGAAACGATCGACTTTAAAGAGCCAGATTCCAGTCTATTAGATAAGGATGTTCTTGAAAAAGAAGATGAAAATTTAGAAATACCGGCTTTTCTTCGCAGGCAAGTCAATTAATACTATAATTAATCTTTTTATTGTTTTATATAAGCATATATAAAATTTCAAACTTATACGGTTAGAATAATGTTAAATAATTTTCAAACTACTATTGCCAATGAAATAAGATTTAAAGGCAAGGGTATTCACACGGGTTTAGAAGCTAATGTTATATTAAGGCCTTCTGAGTCTAATACAGGTATTGTTTTTGTCCGTAGTGATTTATCTAATAGTAAAAAAAAAAATCGTATAGAGGCAATTGCTCCCAATGTTAGTTCAACTTATTTTTGTACTGAATTAAGTAACTCAGATGGTGTTTCTGTATTAACTGTTGAACACCTAATGGCCGCTTTAGCTGGTGCAAGAATTGATAATATTGAAGTATGCATAGATGGCGCTGAGGTTCCAATTATGGACGGAAGTTCTATTAAGTTTATAGAATTAATTGATAAAACAGGGATAGTAAATTTAGATAAACAATCAAAATTTATTAAAATTTTAAAGCCAATAGAAATAGTAAAAGATGAATCGGTAGCACGTTTTATGCCTAGTGATAAATCGATTATCGAAGCTGAAATTAACTTTGAACATAAGGAAATAGGCAGGCAGAATATAGCTTTTGAATTTACTCCAAAAGTGTTTAGAGATCAAATTGCTTCTGCGCGTACCTTTGGTTTTTTGTCTCAGGCGGAAAAATTAAATTCTGTAGGATATGGTCTTGGCGTTAACCTTTCTAATACGATAGTGCTCACTGAGAAAAATATCATGAACTATGAAGGTTTAAATTCTAAAGATGAATTTGTAAAACATAAAGCACTTGATATATGTGGTGATTTAATGCTTTCAGGTTATAATATTATTGGTAAATATCAATCAGTCAGAGGAGGGCATTGTCTCAACCATAAAGCTCTAACTTCTTTGTTTAAGGAAAAAGATTCATGGAAGATAGTTGATGGTATTGATAATTTTTTTGATATGGAAACAGAGAAATTAATCAGTAATACAAAAGTTTAAATCTTCTAAAACTAGATTAATATATTTTTGTGATTATAATATATCTTAAAATTTATTTTTTTTAAAATGTCTATTAAATACAAAAGTATTAAAATGATGCGTTATTTCAATAATTTTATTTTTTTAATTATCATGTCTGCTCTCACTGGCTGTGCTAATAATATTGATGTTGATGTTTATCAAGAAAGGCCTATGAAAAATATCTATGAAACGGCTATTTCTTATCTTGAAAATGAAGACTATATTGAGGCTGCTACAGAATTTCTTGAAGTTGAAAGACAGTACCCTTATTCAGAATGGGCAGAAAAATCTATTATAATGGCGGCATATTCATTTTTTAAAATGAATGATCACAATCAGACAATAATACAAAGCGATAGATACTTGTCTTTGTATCCCAATTCAAATAATGCAGCCTACGCATCGTATTTAATTGGTATGTCTTATTATCTTCAAATACCTAATATCGGAAGGGACCAGGAGTTTTCTTTAAAGGCTTTGGAGCAATTTACTAGTGTAATTGAAAAATATCCTGATTCCGATTATGTAAATGATTCCAAGCTAAAAATGGATTTGACTTATGATCATTTGGCAGGGGAGGAAATGGAAATTGGTAGATTCTATCTTAATCAAAATTTATTTATAGCCGCGATCAATAGATTTAAAATCGTTGTTACAAGTTATCAAACAACCATACACATAGAAGAAGCCTTAGCAAGGCTTGTAGAATCATACATGGCCTTAGGAATAATTACTGAAGCTCAAACCGCAGCCGCTATTTTAGGTTATAATTATCCAGGTAGCGAATGGTACAAGGACTCCTATAATTTACTACAAAACGACGGAATATTACCTAAAGAAGATACTAATTCTTGGATTAGTAAAGCATGGAGATCGGTTAGTCCGATATAAATATTATGATTTTATCTCTATCTATTAAAAATATCGTGTTAATAGATGAACTATATGTTGAATTTGGGAGAGGGTTATCGGTATTTTCGGGTGAAACAGGTGCCGGAAAATCTATTATTTTAGATTCTATTGCATTAGCATTGGGGGCCAGAGGTGACTCTGGTCTTGTAAGAAATGGTTGCAGTCAAGGTTCAGTAATAATTGCTTTGGAGCATGACAATAATTTAATCAATGATTTGTTATTATCAGATTATGACATACCAGATTCAGAGAATATCATTTTAAGAAGAATTCAATATTCTGATGGAAAAACCAAGTCTTTTCTGAATGATATGCCAATAAGCTTATCTGTAATGAAAAAAATTGGTCAATTCTTGGTAGAAATACACGGGCAACATGATGAAAGAGCACTTTTAAATGCAAGCACTCATATGAAAATAATAGATGCTTTTGGAGATCACCAGAATATTTTAAAAGAAATTTCAATATTAGTTGAAATAATAAAGAAAAAATCAGCTGAGTTGAAAAAGAAAGAAGATCAATTTAGAGAGATTAAGGAAGAGCAAATATTTTTAAAAGACTCATGCGATGAATTAGTTAGATTGAATACATACAAGGGAGAAGATGAATTTTTATCAAATAAACGTAAAATAATATCTAAAAGTGAAAAAATAAAAGAAACCATGGCAAGGGTAAATGATTTTATCTCTGGTGATGCTGGCGCAGAAGAAAAATTATCAAATGCCTTAGGTGCAATACATAAGATTGTAGATATTGATGAAAAGTCTATATTAGATATTTATAATAACTTATCAAAGACACAAGAAGACCTATCAGAGATTATTAGAAACACTGTTGGTCTTATCGATAACATGTCTTTCGACCAAGGTGAGCAAGAATTATTGGAAGAAAGATTATTTTCAATCAGAGCAGCAGGAAGAAAATTTCAAGTAACTCCTGATGAATTACCTTATCTTTTAGAGAAATATAACAATGATTTACTGTTATTAAATGGAAGCAGTGAAGAAATAAATTTACTTAAAAAAGATTTGTACGCTTTAATAGTTAATTATAAAGATATTGCTGGGAGACTGTCTGTAAAAAGACAAGAAAGCGCTAAAGATTTTGATTTATTAATTATGCAAAGTTTAAAAAGTCTAAAGTTAGAAAATGCAATCTTTAAAACATCATTTGTTTTACGAAATGCCCTGGACATTCCTCATCATAATGGTTTGGACTACTTAGAGTTTATATTATCAGCAAATCCAGATAGTAACCCCGGTCCTTTAAGATCGATTGCTTCGGGAGGAGAATTATCAAGAGTTATGCTTAGCATAAAGTCAGTAATATCAGAAAAATTTGGTGCAAAGACACTAATTTTTGATGAAATAGATACGGGGATTAGTGGGTCGGTCGCAAATGCAGTAGGAAGTAAATTAGAGTCTTTAGCTGATCACTCTCAAGTATTTACTGTAACGCATTCTCCACAAGTTGCTTCGAAAGGTAATCACCATTTTTTAATTAAGAAGATTCTCTCAGAAAATTTGGAAATAAGTAAAACAACTATAGAATTTATAAGATTAAGTAAAAAAGATCGAATAGAAGAAATATCAAGAATGATGTCAGGTTCTATGGTTACTCCAGAAGCAAGAGCAGCCGCAGAAAGATTGATGGAAGGAGAGTAGCTTTGGAAAATAATAATAAGATTAAAAAATTTATTGAGCTTACTTCCTTACGATTTGATCAAGAGAATTCACATAAATTACTGAATGAATTAATTAATGAGATAAAATTGCATGATAAAATGTATTTTAATAACGATTCTCCGATAATTTCTGACGGTGAGTATGATGAATTAAAAAAAACACTACTTGATTATACTAAAAGATATCCAGAATTATCAATGAGTCACAGTTATATCGATAATGTTGGTTCCTACCCATCTGAGAAATTTGCTAAAGTCTTACATTCTGTTCCCATGCTATCACTCTCAAATATATTTAAAAATTCAGAACTAGTTGATTTCATTAATCGAATTAATAAATTTTTATCGCTCTCAAGTAATTCAAATATAGAATTTATAGCTGAGCCTAAAATAGATGGTTTGTCAGCGTCTTTAAAGTATGTTGACGGAGAATTATTAGTTGCGTCAACGAGAGGTGACGGTATTCAAGGAGAAAATGTTACGGAAAATATATTAACATTGTCTGGTATTCCAAAATCAATAAAACACTCTGATTTTCCAAGTATTTTTGAAGTTAGAGGCGAGGTCTATATGTGTCGCGATGATTTTTTTGAATTAAATGAGAAGATGATTTTAAATGGAAAGCAGCCTTATGTTAACCCCAGAAATACTGCTTCAGGTTCTTTACGTCAAATAGATCCAGAGGTAACGAGATCAAGAAACCTTCACTTTTTTGCTTATGCGTGGGGCGAGGCATCTGATATCCCTTTTAATACACACTATGAAATGATAGAAGCTTTTAAAAAATGGGGTTTTGATATAAATCCTTATACAAAAGTATGCCATTCAATAGAAGATCTATTGGGTGTATATGAGGATATTAATATAAACCGCTCAAATCTTAATTATGATATCGACGGTGTTGTTTATAAAGTGAATTCATTATTATTGCAGGATAGACTTGGTTACATTGCTAGGGCTCCACGTTGGGCGATAGCACATAAATTTCCAGCTGAAAAAGCAATATCAAAAATTTTAGATATTGAAATACAGGTTGGTCGAACAGGATCATTAACTCCTGTGGCAAAATTAGAGCCGGTTACAATTGGAGGCGTTGTTGTTAGAAATGCTACTTTACATAACGAAGATTTTATAAGTGGCATAGCTAGTAATGGAGAATTATTAAGGAACGGAATTGATATAAGGGTTTCGGATACAGTTACTGTTATTAGAGCTGGAGATGTTATTCCAAGAATATTAGATGTCGATATTAAATTACGTAATCAGAATGCAAAGAAATTTATATTTCCAATAGAATGTCCTGTTTGCAATAGCCCTGCAATTAGAGAGATTAGCTCTGTAAATGGGAAGGAGGGATCAATTAGAAGGTGTACTGGTGGATTGTTATGTCAGAGCCAAATTTTAAGTAAGTTAGAGTTATTCGTTTCAAGAAATGCTTTTGATATTGATGGTTTCGGAAAAAAGACAATGAATATTTTCTTTCAAGAAGGTTTTGTTAAAAAACCAGATGATATTTTTACCCTAGAACTAAGACAAAAAAATAATGATATTAACATATTATCGCTAGAGGGTTGGGGGGAGTTATCTTTAAGTAATCTATTTTTAAGCATTAATGAGAAGCGATCGATTAGTCTTGAGAGATTTATTTATTCTCTCGGTATACGTTATGTCGGTGAAAATAATGCAAAAATCATAGCATCTCATTATATTGATACAAATAGTTTTATGAAAGATATGAACAGGTTAGGTAAAGCTGATAGAGTAATTTTTGATGATATTTCTGACATTGACGGAATAGGTGCGGTTGTTGTTGAATCTTTAAAAGAATTTTTCGAACAAGAATCCAACCTAATAATTGTAACCAATCTATTTCAAATGTTGGAGATATTTAAAGCCCAAGATATTATTGGTAAAGAATCGATAATATTTGGATTAAGGATTGTTTTTACTGGAACTCTAAAAAATATGTCTAGAGCTGAGGCAAAATCAAAAGCAGAATCTCTTGGAGCAAAGGTATTAAGTACAATAACAAGTAAAGTGGATATATTGGTCTCAGGTGATGACTCGGGATCAAAGAAGAAAAAAGCTATTGATTTAGGTATTCGCGTTGTAAATGAGGATGATTGGTATAATTTGATCTCTGAAAAAAATTAAATATTAGAAGTTATTTTAATGAGCCATTGTTTTGTCGCCGTATCTAAATGCTTAGAAATTTTTTTTCTTGCTAGCTGATGATATTTATTAATCCAAATTATTTCTTCTTGGCTTAGCATATTTTTATTTATTAGCTTCATGTCTATTGGAGCAATTGAGAGTATTTCGAATTCTAGTATTTGCTCTTTATCAGTGCGTGAAGTATTTGATTTTTTTACTAACATCAGGTTTTCTACTCTAATACCAAATTCATCTTTTAGATAAACTCCAGGTTCATTTGAAATAATCATACCTGGTTTTAAATTACATCTATTGCTTAATTTTGATATGCTTTGTGGGCCTTCGTGCACATCGAGAAAGGACCCTACACCATGACCTGTTCCATGATTATAATCATAGCCATGTTTTAATAATGGTGACCTAGCAATCTTATCTAAGTCTGTTGTAGGAGTACTTGAATTAAATTTTGCAGTCGCAAGGGCAATATGGCCTTTTAGTACTAAAGTAAATAAATGTATCATTTTTTCACTCGGATTGCCAATTGATATTGTTCTTGTTATATCCGTTGTACCATTAAGATATTGTCCTCCAGAATCAATCAATAGAAGATTGTTATTCCTTATTCTTTGATTAGTTTTATGATTTGCTCTGTAGTGTATTATTGCTCCATTGGAACCAGAGCCTGCGATGACATCAAAGCTATTACCTATAAAAGTTGTATCTTTAGTTCTGTATTCGTATAGTTTTTTTTCAATTGTAATTTCATCAACTTCTTTTAAATTTGATATATTATAAAGCCAATAAAGGAAATTAGTGATAGCTATGCCATCTTTTAGGTGTGCCTTTTTGGATCCGTTTATTTCTGTTGTATTTTTTATTGAAATTTTTTCTATACAGTCATTTATTTTTTTATTTATTTTGATATTTAAGTTTTGAAATAGACGCTCGAAGTGCTTTGAAACACCGTGCATATCAATTTGAATATTTTGAATTTTTAATCCTTCTAATTTAATTGTTTGAATTAAATCTTTAAAATCAATAATTATTGTTTCTGGCTTCAACCATTTAATTAATTTTCTATCTATATCTTGTTTATTGCAAAAAATTATTGATTTATCCTCTGATATGTAAGCATAGGCTTCCACGTTCGGCGTATGAGTCATAGTATGAGATCTTATATTGTAGAGCCAAGATATAATACTACCGCTTGTTATGAAGATAGCATCGCATTTATCTATTTTTAATTGCTTCCTTAAACTTAGTAATTTTATTGAAGATCTGATGCCTGAATACTTAATTAAATGCCTGGTAATAATATTCTTTGAGGGTTTTGGTTTTTCTTTCCATAATTTATCGACTAGGTTTTGCTCTATTGGTTTTATCTTTATGCCATGTGTTTCTATTAAACTTTCAAGTATTGTTATTTTATTGATAGAGTATAATTTTGGATCATATCCAACTGTATTATTTTTGGATAAATGTAAGCTTAGCCATTTTTTAACAGAACATTCTGCTATGTTGATTATCTGTATAGTATTTGTGTCTATTTCATTTTCTGCCTGAATTTCATACCTTCCATCAATAAATAATACTGCACGATTTCTTAATATGACTAAGGTACCAGCTGAACCAGTAAAACTTATCATTGATTTAATACGTTGATCTTGATCGAGAATTGTATCGTTAAGCTGCTTATTTGAGTGAGGTATTAGATAGGCATCAAGCTTATTATGTAACAATAGCGATCTTAATTTTTCAACTTTATTCATTAGTTTTTTTCATATTCAAATTAACCGCTTCTTTTTTACATAATTATAGCTATGGTGACCTATGCATTAAACGCATGTCTATCATACAATATTTATGCTTCTAATACTATCTTAAATATACTATTCATATCAATAACAAGGCATCTAATTGATATATTCTAATTACCAATAATGAGGCTAAGTTATTTTAACAATTTTTATAAAGGCACGTAAAATGAAATTTTCAAGAAATTTTATTAATGAATTATTCTACTCTTATATTGGTTATAGAAAAAATTTAAAAGCAGAAACAGAACTAAAAAAACTATCAAATTTAATGCTTAGTGATATAGGTATTGAGAAACAAGATATTCATTCAGCTATTTGGAAATAATTATACTAATTTTTTATTAAAATTAGAGTTACCCAATTACCGTAAGAAAATATTTTTAAGGGAATGAAATTGAATTTGTTCCATTTAGTTATAACTTTAGCTTGTTGTGATTTTTTTATTCCTGATAATATAACATAACTATTTCTCTTGGTTAAAATATTTACATCATTAACTATTTTATTAATTGAATTGGCAAGAATATTTATTATGATCAGATCAAATTGACCTTTTGATCTGATCATTTGATAATTCAATGGTTTTGCTTGCAATACCCTTGTAAAGATTGATGTATTATTTATTTTTATATTATTTATTGATATGTCATTAGCTATAGGATCTATATCGGTGGCAAGACATCTTGATTTCCATAATTTTGCTGCGGCAATGATTAAAATTCCAGTTCCAGTTCCAATATCCAGAATATTTTTAAATTTTTTAAATTTATTAAGAAATGACATGGATTCTAGACATCCAATCGTTGAGTAATGGTGCCCTGAACCAAAGGCATTACTTGCATCTATCTTTATATTAATTTTTTCTGGTTTATTTATATTCATATAATATGAATTGTAGATATAAAATCGATCCACAGAAAGTGGCTTTAGGTTTTTCAAAGATTCACTGACCCAGTCAATATTTTCTATATTTTTAATATTGATTTTTGGTATATAGCCAATAGTGTCCATTAAAACTTTATTCAACTCTACTTGTTCAAAGTCCTTGTTGACTAATATTTCCATATTCCATTTATTAGATTCTTTGTATCTAGCAATTGATAAAATATCTAAATCTTTATTTAAGATTCCATTCTCAATTAACTCTGTTTTTTTTTCATTCTCTAAAAAATGAATCCTAACTATCTGATTTTTATTTGTTAATGTTGTCATTAATGAATTTTTACATAAGATTCTAAAACCGTTTTTATCCCCGATTTTTCAAAATCAATCTCAAGCTTTAACTGATTGATATCTATAATTTTACCATAGCCAAATTTTTCATGAAATACCCTTTGACCTAGTATAAAATTTGTTTTGCTTTTTATATCAATTTCTTGAAAATCTGCGTTAATTGTTATCTCATGATTTTTTCTAATTCTTTTCCATGCAGGTATTTTCCTTTTAGCCGTTTCCATTGAAGTTCTTACCTCTTGCTGGTAAAAATCCTTCGTATTTGAATGTCCTTCATTAAAATCTATGTATTTTGACTGATGCTCTTGCTGATAATAGTTATTTGTATTTATATATTCTGCATCAAAGTCTTTATATTTTTCTGGTATTTCGTCTATAAATCTAGACGGTATGGATTGCTGCCAGAGTCCATATACCCTTCTATGAAGGGCATAAGTTATCCATAAACTTCTTTTAGCTCTCGTTATACCTACATGAGCAAGTCGTCTTTCTTCTTCTAAGCCATTATTACCCTTTTCATCCAAAGAGCGCTGGTTTGGAAATAAACCATCTTCCCAACCAGGAAGGAATATATTATCAAATTCAAGCCCTTTTGCAGCATGTAATGTCATAAGACTGACCTTCTCTGTGGCTGAATCTGACTCCAATTCCATAACCAGAGAAACGTGTTCCAAGAAACCATCCAGAGAATCAAATTCATCGATCTGTCCAATTAATTCTTTTAAATTTTCAAGTCTGCCAGAGGCAGTTGGTGATTTATCGTTTTGCCACATTTCTGTATAGCCGGATTCATCAAGTATTTTTTTAACCAAATCTGTATGATGAATTATAGATTTTTCATTTTTCCATAATTCAATTGAGTTAACAAAATTAGTTAATTTAATCTTTGTTTGCCCTCTTATTTCATCGGTCTCAATTATTTGTTTTGCTGCTAAGAAAAGAGAAATATTATTTGATCGAGCTATTTTATTTAAGGTCTGTAGAGTAGAATTACCAATCCCTCTTTTAGGGATATTTATAATTCTTTCTAGTTTTAAATCATTGTTAGGATTAGAGACAACTTGTATATAGCTAATAGCATCTTTTATTTCTTGCCTTTCATAGAATCTTGGCCCGCCAATTACTCTGTATGGAATCCCTGATATTATAAATCTATCTTCAAATTCTCTCATCTGAAAACTTGCTCTTACTAATATTGCTATATCTTCTAAACCCGCTCCTTTTCTTTGTTTTGATTCAATTTCATCTGTAACAAGCCGGGCTTCATTTTCTGCATCCCAAACACTTCTTATATGAACATCTTCTCCATCATCTCTTATATTCGCTATTAATGTTTTTCCTAATCGATCTTTATTGTATGAGATTATACCTGATGCCGCGCCAAGTATTTTTTGAGTTGACCTGTAGTTCTCTTCAAGTCTTATTATTTTTGCGCCCGGATAATCACTTTCAAATCTTAATATGTTATCTACTTCAGCACCTCTCCACCCATAGATGGATTGATCGTCATCACCAACGCAAGCGATATTATAATTTTTTTGCGACAATAATCTAAGCCATAAATATTGGGCAACATTAGTATCCTGATACTCATCCACCAAGATATATGAAAATATATTCTGGTATCTATCAAGTATATCAGCATTATTTTTAAGTAAATTTAAAGATAACAATAGTAAATCACCAAAATCTGCAGAATTAAGGATACTTAATCTATTTTGATATAAGGCATATAGATCGGAGGCTTTTCTATCGGCAAATTGAAAGTCTTGGTTATATTCAATCTCAGTTGGCATTAATCCTTTGTTTTTAAATGTGTTAATATAACTAAGTAAAAGCTTCGGTGCCCAGCGTTTATCATCTATATTCTCTAATTTTATTATTTGCTTAATTAACCTTAATTGATCGTCAGTGTCTAGTATTGTAAAATCAGATTTTAATCCCACTAGCTCTGGATGAATTCGCAGTATTTTAGCTCCAATTGAATGAAATGTTCCTAACCAAGGCATCCCTTCAACCATAGATCCTAGGCTTTGTCCTATTCTATGTTTCATTTCTCGGGCTGCTTTGTTTGTAAATGTAACCGCAAGAATATTTGAAGGATTAGCTTTTCCAAGAGAAATTATATGAGCTATTTTTGATGTCAATACTTTAGTTTTACCTGTTCCAGCTCCAGCGAGCACAAGCAGAGCCCCATCTGTATTTTCAACTGCTTCTCTTTGAGATTTATTTAATTCATCTAAGTATTTATTAATTATCATAATTCTTTAACTATGCTCTTCTTTAGAGTTCTCGATTAATTTTTCATTATAATAATGCAAAACATCAACGTAAGATAAAGTTCCTATAATTTTATCTTTATTATTTTTATCTATAATTTGTAATTCGGATAATTTTGATGCTTTGAACATACTTAATATTTTTTCAAGATTATCTTCTTCTAATAAATACAAATCATTCTTTATATTATTAGAAATATTACTTGATGAATCATTTTTAATAAAATCTTTTGTCTTTATTGTGTATAAGAGATTTTTATGTATTCCATCACTAATATTTAAGCCTCTAGCCTCTAGCTGTTGATGAAAAATATTTCTTTTTAATATTGCTTGCGACAGCCCACTTGAGATAGAAATTGTTAGTATTAGCGCAAGTGCTATATCATAACCTCCGGTCAGTTCAAATACAATGAGTATTGTTGATATAGGTGCCCCTAACACTGCTGCTGCCACGCCACCCATTCCAATTAATGCATATAAACCATTTGCAGACGCTTGATCAGGAAAAATTGTTCCAGCAATAATCCCAAAACTAGCACCTGTCATAGCGCCAATAAATAAGGATGGTGAGAATATTCCTCCACCGAAGCGACTACTAAAGGTAATTGCAGTTGCAATAATTTTAGCAATTATTAGAATTATTAAAATATCGAGGCTAAGCTGTTGTCTCAAAGCATCGTCTGTTGAAGCGTAGCCTACTCCAAGAATTTCTGGGACAAAAATACCAATTATTCCTATTAAAAATCCACCAATTACGGGCCTTAGCCACAATCTAATCTTTAGAGAGGAAGAAATATTTATTGATGTAATAATAGAAATTTGAAATATTACTGCAATTAATGCACAAATTACGCCAAGTAATGCAAAAGCTGGAAATTCATACAATGAAACAATAGTATAGTCTGGTATAATGAAAGCAGGGAAATCACCAAAATGTAGCCTAGATAATAATGCAGCTATTACACTAGAAATTACAATTGGAACAAATGCTGTTAGCGCATAATGCCCTAAAATAATTTCTAATGCGAATAATACCCCTGCAATAGGGGCATTAAACGAAGCGGAAATTGCTGCCGCCACTCCGCATGCTAATAATGTCCTTGTCGCATTAGTTGGCAAATTAAATCTTCGAGATATGTAAGATCCTATTGCTGCTCCCAAGTGAACAATGGGACCCTCTCTTCCAGCGCTTGCTCCTGACCCCAATGATATAAATGATATAACCGCGCTTCCTATTGCTTCTTTTAAGCTGATATACCCTTTTTTGATTGACCTGGCTTCTATCACATCTGCTATATTGTAAGGCCTTTCTATTTTTGATATATATTGAATTATTATACCTACGAATAATCCTCCAATTACGGGTCCCAAAAATAAAATCCAGAACGGTGAGTTGTTTAGGATTTCAGTATTTTGTTCTGAACTTGACCCTATCCATAAAAATTGTACGCAATTTATTAAATAGCGAAATATAATAGATACAATTGAACTAAGTGCCCCTATTAAGATTGCTAAGACCCATATGATGGGTGTTTTTCTTTCTTTAAAGCTACGCCAATTTGTATATAAATTTCCTCTTATCTCTGGTAATATCTCTTTGAATAACTGTTTCATATATTTTATATTATTTTATAATAATGAATAATATAGACCCTTAATGCGGAAGATAAATTTTTTACTGTTCTCAATTTATCAACTCTCTCAATCAGTTTAGACAGGCTAATTTCATCTTGTATAGCTATTTTTTTTAAAGCTTCCCAAAATTCATCCTCAAGAGCTATGCTTGTTTTATGTTTGTATATTACAACTGACTTTTTAATCATTTACTTAGAAGAGATCATATCTTTAGGAACAACTATTGCATCAAATTCCTCTTCCGTTACATAGCCAAGTTTTAGAGCTTCTTCTTTTAATGTAGTATTATTTTTATGAGCTTCTTTTGCAACTTTTGCAGCTTTATCATATCCTATTTTTGGAGCTAATGCAGTAACAAGCATTAGTGAACGGTTTAGGTTGTTGTTAATATTGTCAATATTAGGTTCAATCCCTCTGATACAATTTTTTTCAAATGATAATACACAATCACTTAATAATTTTATAGATTGTAACAAGTTATAAGCCATTAAAGGATTATAGACATTCAATTCAAAATGACCTTGACTTCCAGCAAAGGTCATTGCTGTGTTATTACCAAATACTTGTATACAGACCTGTGTCATTGCTTCGCATTGGGTAGGATTGACTTTTCCTGGCATGATTGATGAACCAGGTTCATTCTCAGGTAAAGATAATTCTCCTAGGCCTGCTCTAGGGCCACTTCCTAATAACCTTATATCATTAGCAATCTTAAATAATGATCCTGCGACTGTATTGATAGCGCCATGTGTAAATACCATAGCGTCATGGGCGGCTAAAGATTCAAATTTATTAGGCGAAGATGTGAAAGGTTTATTTGTAATTTTACTTATTTCAGTTGCAATTTTTTCTCCAAAACCTTTTGGAGCATTAAGACCTGTTCCAACTGCAGTTGCACCCTGAGCCAATTCCATAAGTTTTGGAAGAGATTCCTCAATTCTTTTAATTCCATTTTTAATTTGAAAAACATAGCCAGAAAATTCTTGCCCTAAAGTTATTGGTGTAGCGTCTTGGGTGTGCGTTCTGCCAATTTTTATAATATCTTCCCATTCTTTAGATTTCTTATCAAGCGAGTTGTGGATGACATGTAAGGCTGGCAATAAATTGTCTATGATTTCTTCTGCGCATGCAATATGCATTGCAGTAGGGTAGGTATCGTTTGAAGATTGAGACATATTACAATGATCGTTAGGATGCACAGGGTTTTTTGAACCAATATCCCCGCCCATTATTTCTATGGCTCTATTTGATATAACCTCATTAGCATTCATATTCGATTGTGTTCCGGATCCTGTTTGCCATACAACGAGAGGAAAGTGATCGTCTAATTTACCGTCAATTACTTCTTTTGAGGCTTTGATAATCATATTGCCAATATCTTTATCCAATAGCCCAAATTCCATATTTACTTTTGCTGCCGCAGCTTTAACAATTCCTAAGGATCTGATGATAGATACTGGTTGCTTTTCCCACCCTATCTTAAAATTTTCAATGGATCTTTGTGATTGGGCCCCCCAATAACGATCTGATTCAACTTCTATTATTCCGAAGGTATCACTTTCTTTTCTTGTTTTCATAATTTATCCTATGGTTTTTATTATTTTATATCTTTACGAAATTTATCAATTGAGAGTATTTTGGCACCCTTTGCCTCTTTATCTTTAACTTCCTTATTTTCATTATATGGATCTTCTTGAGATAGTATTTCCTCTTTTGTACTGATATCTTCTTTATTATTAGTATAGTTTAGTTCAATTTTAAAGTTAACAGCTGGATCAACGAATGTTTTTATAGCAACAAATGGAATGGTAATTTTCTCAGCAATATTATTAAAATGCAGAACAACCGCAAATTTATCTGACTTGACCTCTAGGCTAAAAAATTGGTGCTGAAGCACTATAGTCATTTCAGTTGGAAATCTTTTTAAAAGTTCATCCGATATTACAATATTTTTTTGGCTTGTAAAAAATGTAATATAGAAATGGTGATCCCCTGGGAATCCTTCATTAGAGACTTTCATTAATGCACTTCTTATTACACTAATCGTTGCCTCTTTTCCTAGTAATTCATATCCGATTAAATCTTTTTGCATGGTTTTTTTATTATGCTATTTTATAAAGTTTGGAATTGTAATAAAAATAGCATTAAAAAGACTTTTCTAAAAATAGAATTTATAAAAATAAGTCATAATTATTGGATAAGTTTTAATTCTATTTCTCAATTGTATTTCTTTTTTATTTTAAAATAAGAAAATGGGAAGTTCTAAAGAGATAAAAAGGGGCGTTCTGTTGCCAGGTGCCACCCGAACCCCGCCTTATCTTGCTAGAGACAAGGACTTAATTTCGGCGCTAAAACTGCTTACGCAGCTACAGCCACCGGAGCATAGTTGTCATTTGCAACTAAAGTTTTTAGTCCGATACGGTGGTACCATGCCGGGTAAAAGGTGGTCTTTTACGCTCTCGTCGATCCTATTTCGCCCCCACTAAAATTATAATAAATAACTTTGGTGGAGGCGCCGGGTACCGCCCCCGGGTCCGATTAGTTTATTTTGACGCCAATTTATTACCATAGCTAATAAAGCATTATCACTATAAAGCCTGTGTATGAATAAAGAAAGGGTATAATAATAATATTTCATGCTTCGCTTCAGGGAATGAATCAGTCATAATATTTATTATGAAGCAATATTTAGAGTTAATGTCTCATATAATTGAGAATGGAATTAAAAAGTCAGACAGAACTGGAACTGGAACACTGTCTGTTTTTGGTCGTCAATTATGTTTTGATTTGAACGATGGTTTCCCATTAATTACAACAAAAAAATTACACATCAAATCTATCGTCCATGAACTAATATGGTTTTTATCTGGCGATACAAATATATCGTATTTAAAGAATAATGGTGTTAGAATTTGGGATGAATGGGCTGATGAAAGCGGTAATTTAGGACCTGTTTATGGATCGCAATGGAGATCATGGCCTGGTTATAACAATGGCCAATCTATAGATCAAATATCCAGTGTAATAGATTCATTAAAAAATAATCCTGACTCTAGAAGACATATTGTTTCGGCATGGAATGTTAGTCAAATTAATGATATGGCCTTACCGCCTTGTCACTGTTTGTTTCAATTTTATGTTGCAAACGGTAAATTAAGCTGCCAGCTATACCAAAGGTCTGCTGATATTTTCCTTGGAGTGCCATTCAATATAGCTTCCTATGCACTCTTAACTTTAATGGTAGCAAAAGTTACAGGTTATCAGCCCGGTGAATTTATTCACACTTTTGGTGACGCTCATCTTTATTTAAATCATATAGAGCAGGCAAAAGAACAATTGCTAAGAAAAGAAAAACAACTTCCAACTATCCATTTAAATGAAAATATTGATGATATCTTTAATTTTAAATATGAAGATATTGAAATTTTAGACTACGATGCACACCCGCATATTAAAGCAGTGGTTGCTGTATGAAGTTAGATATTAGTATTATTCTAGCAAGATCTAGCAATAATGTCATTGGGCATAAGAATAAGCTTCCCTGGAATATACCTGGAGATCTTAAATATTATAAAAAGGTTACCATGGGTAAGCCAATTATAATGGGAAGAATAACACATGAATCCATCGGAAAAGTGCTTCCTGGAAGATTGAATATTATTGTTACAAAAAATCATAATTATAAGAAAGATGATTGTATTGTAGTCAATACCGTTGATCAAGCTTTGGCTGTAGCTAAGGAATTTGTGAAAAAAAATAAATTACATGAAATATTTGTTATAGGAGGTGTTCAAATTTATAAAAGTACTATGGAAGATGCAACGAAAGTCTACCTGACAGAGGTTCATAAAGATTATGAAGGTGATAAAGTGATTGATTCCTTTGATAGCAATGAATGGAAAGAAATTTCTAGAACTTATAATGCTAAATCAATTAATGAGGATTCTGATTATTCATTTGTGATACTTAAAAGAATTAAAGCTTAATAATAAATGAGAATATTTTATTATTATTAAGTTATCTTAGTTTTTTTTGCTTAAAAGGCTTTAATTGGTATATATTAATAATTAAGTATATATTATATGTTTTGTATTAATTAAAAAATAAATTATATCGATACGAATTGTTAATTTTGAAATAAAAATAGGAAAAATTTATGTCTTGGGATAATGGCGATAACAAAAATTCTGGACCTTGGGGTAAAGGCCCTTCAGGTGGTAATAATGATTTCGGTAACTCAGAATTGGATAATATATTAAAAGCTTTATTTAAAATGATAGGCGGTTTTTTCCCTGGGGGAGCTTCTGGCGGGTCCATGAATAAAAAAAGTATTTTTATGTTAATACTTCTGTTTTTTGCAGTATGGGGTGCGACTGGCATATATAAAGTTCAGCCTGATGAACAAGGTATAGTTTTAAGATTCGGCGAATTTACTAAAACAACACCTGATGGTTTACATTATCATTTACCGTTTCCAATTGAAAAAGTCATTACACCAAAAGTTACAAGAGAAAATCAAATAGAGGTTGGTGTTAGAACTGCGGGAGAAGGATCTTCTATAGGCAGGGGTTCTGTAGGAAGAGATATACCCGAAGAAAGTTTAATGCTAACTGGAGATGAAAATATTGTTGATGTAGATTTTTCTGTGCAGTGGGTAATAAGTAATGCGGGTGACTATCTTTTTAATATACAAGATCCTGAGGCTACTGTTAAAGCAGTGGCAGAAAGTTCAATGCGTGAAGTAGTTGGTGGGGCTAATTTACAGCAAATTCTTACAGAAGGCAGAGAACAGAATGAAGCTGCAGTTCTTGAGTTAATGCAGAAAACGTTAGATGAATATGGTGCTGGTATTAGCGTTAGGCGCGTTCAATTACAAAAAGTAGATCCACCAGAAGCAGTTATCGGAGCATTTAGAGATGTTCAAGCGGCAAGAGCTGACCAAGAAAGACTTCAAAATGAAGCTGATGCCTATACAAATCGAGTAATACCAGCTGCAAGAGGCGAGTCTGCTAGGTTAATAGAAGGTGCGGAAGGTTATAAAAATGCAGTTATTGCCGATGCAAAGGGTCAGGCAGCTAGATTTTTATCAATTTATGAAGAATACTCCAAGGCCCCAATTGTTACGCGTCAAAGAATGTATTTAGAAACCTTAGAACGTGTTTATGAAGGTATGGATAAAATTATTATTGATCAGAGTGAAGCGGGTGGACCTGGTGTTGTTCCGTATCTTCCTTTGGATCAATTACAAAAAAGAAATAATCAAGAAATTGAAAGTAGCAATCAATGAAAAAAATAGGTATAGCAGGTTTAATCTTTATACTAGCATTAGGTTCAATAATTATCTTTAGTTCAGCTTTTACTGTTCATCAGACACAGCAAGCTTTAATATTGAGATTTGGAGAAGCTAAAAGAATTATAACTGAACCAGGATTACATTTTAAAATTCCTTTTGCTGACGACTCTGTGTTTGTAGATAAAAGAGTTTTAGCATTAGATTCAGAATCACAAGAGGTGATAGCATCTGATCAAAAAAGATTAGTTGTTGATTCATATGCAAGGTACAAAATAACAGATGCTTTAAAATATTACCAATCCGTTCAAACGGCTGCTCGTGCTAATTCTAGATTATCTCAAATATTAAATTCTGGCGTAAGAAGAGTTCTAGGTGAATCTACTTTTGAAGAAATAGTAAGGGATAAAAGGCCGGAACTAATGAAAAGAATTACAGAGCAAGTCAATAACGAAGCTGCTTCGTTAGGTGTTTCTATTGTTGATGTGAGGATTAGAAGAGCTGATTTACCAGATGCCAACAGCCAAGCTGTTTATAGAAGAATGCAGACAGCTCGTGAAAAAGAAGCAAATGATATTCGTGCAAGAGGTATGGAACAAGCGCAAAGAATAACCTCAAAAGCTGATAGGCAATCAAGAGTTATAATTGCTGAGGCTAATGCAGAAGCTCAGGCAACAAGAGGTGAAGGTGATGCGGAAAGAAACAGACTCTATGCTGAAGCCTATGGAAAAGATCCAGAGTTTTTTAAATTTTATCGTTCTATGATAGCTTACGAGAAGAGTTTTCAGTCTGGAGATACGAGGCTTGTTATTTCACCGGAGAGTGATTTTTTTGATTACTTTAAAAACCCAACTGGCAGAAACTAATTTAGTTGATAATAAATTAAAATATTCATGAATGAATTTTTTATAGCAATTGGCTTGGTTTTCGTTATTGAAGGTTTTTTATACGCAATGTATCCAGTCTACATGAAGAAATTAATCCAATTAATGTTAGATTATTCTGATATCTCCTTGAGATATGGGGGAATACTATTTGTTATCATTGGTCTTTTTATAATTTGGGTAGCTAAATAGAAAAAACATAATTTTGACAAAATTTATATATATATTAAATTCAATACATCAGAAATTATTTATAAAAAATATAGGAGCATTAGATGAAGATAAGGCTATCAATTATAAAATTAATATTATGCTCAATATTAATCCTTTGTTTGCATAATAGTAACTCATACGCGTTAACATCTAATTCAATAACCCCATCTGTTATTATTGGTCCAAATTTTGCTGATCTTGCAGAAGACGTTATTAATTCAGTAGTAAATATATCAACTACTCAAGTTGTGTCGAATAACGATAGCTCTCCTTCCATTCCAAAAGATCAAAGTATTCCTGATTTTTATAAAGATTGGCTTGAAAAAAATAAAGAATCACAAAAGAAGACTTTTAGTTCATTAGGTTCAGGTTTTATAATCGATGAGTCGGGGATTATTGTAACAAATGCTCATGTAATAAAAGGGGCTGATGAGATTGAGGTGATATTCTCTGATGGCATTAAACTAAAAGCAGAACTCATCGGAAAAGATATTAAAACAGATATTGCTGTTTTAAAAGTTAATCCTGAAAAAGAACAGTCATTAAAAGCATTAAAATTCGGTTCATCCGAGGAGCTGCGAGTAGGAGATTGGGTTTTAGCTATAGGTAATCCATTTGGTTTAGGAGGAACTGTTACTGCTGGGATTGTCTCTGCAATGAATAGGGATATAAATGCAGGGCCTTATGATGATTTTATTCAAACAGATGCATCAATAAATAAAGGAAATAGTGGCGGACCTTTATTCAATGTAAACGGTGAGGTTATTGGAATTAATTCTGCAATAATATCAACCTCAGGAGGTTCTGTAGGAATTGGTTTTGCAATCCCGTCAAATACGGCTATCGATATAATAGATCAGCTTAATGAATTTGGAGAAACTAAAAGAGGATGGTTGGGTGTAAGGATACAAATTGTAACTGAGGAAATAGCAGAAAGCTTAGGGTTAAAAGTTAATCAGGGCGCATTAGTTGCAGACGTTGATATTCCAAGTCCCGCTTCAAGGGCAGGTATTAAAGCTGGAGATGTTATAGTTTCTTTCGGCGGTATAGAAATAAAAGAAATGAGAGAGCTACCAAAAGTCGTAGCTCAAACAAAGATTGGAAGTACCGTCAATGTTTCTATTATTCGTAATGGAAAAAATATCAACAAACGGGTCAGAGTAGATAGGTTAGATGAAAAAGAGCTAGAAATAGCTTCGTTAGAAGTCGATTTAGCAGATGAATCTGAATATATTGATGAACTTGGATTTGCTCTGTCAAAAATTTCAGCTTCTATGATTGAAAAATATAATTTAGAGGCAAATGAAAAAGGTTTGATAGTATCTGGTATTAATAGTTCGTCCGATGCATATTTAAGAGGCTTAAGAGAGGGTGATATTATTATTAGAATTGTTCCAAAACCAGTTCTATTAAATGTAGAGCAATTTATTCGTATAATTGATATATATAGGCAACAAAATAAATCATTAATGCTGCTTCATGTTAAAAGAGGATCTAATATGATTAAAATATTTCCAATCAAAATAAATTAACAAAAGATTTGATTGATTAGCTTTAATTAGAGATTTAAGCAAATTCACTCTTACTGAACCCTTGGAAATAGAGAGCTGATATTAAGTCTGTATGATTTATTTGACTGTTTGCATAATACTTCAAAATTGGTTTAGCTTTATAGGCAATCCCTAGGTTAGAATGCTCAATCATTTTAATATCATTTGCTCCGTCGCCTATTGAAACAATATCGTTGTTACTTATATTCATTTTTTTTGATATTTTAATTAATTTATTATATTTTTCATTTGAACCAAGTATAGGAAATTCTAACTCTCCGGTTAATTTCTTTTCTTTAAAGATTAATTCATTTGCATGATGTTCATTAAAAGATATCAAAGAGGCTATGCGAGAAGTAAAGAATGTAAATCCACCGGAGATAAGAACAGTGTAGGCATTATGTTTTCTCATCGTCGAAATCAGGATATTAGCGCCTTTGTTCAATTTAATTGATGATTTGTAAATCTCTTCTAGCTCATCTTCACTTACATCTTTTAACATACGGACTCTTTTTTCAAGAGCTTCATTGAAAGTTAGTTTTCCCTGCATCGCTTCTTCAGTAATCTCAGAGATTTTATCATACTTCCCAATATATCTTCCGATTTCATCAATACATTCTTGGCCGATGATTGTCGAATCCATATCGCAGAATAGTAATTTCTTTCTCCTATTTGCAGCAGCTTGCAATGACCAGTCTATTTTTAATTTATTGCAGATAATTTCAATTTTTTTTATCAAGTCTTTATTCTCATCTGAATTTAATTTACTAGTAATTAGATCGCATGCAATCCCTTCTTCTATCCAATGTATTTTGAATTTTATTTCAAGATAATCTTCAATGACTTCTATTGTTTCAGATGATATAATATTATCTTGGTTTGTTGCTAAGGTTAGAATTTTTTCCATAAAACTATTACACGAGTTAATTAAGATGAACAAAGTTAATAATAGAACGATTCTTATAGCAGGGCCAACAGGCAGTGGTAAATCGAACTTAGCTATAAAAATAGCACAAAAATGTAAAGGAATTATTATAAATGCAGATTCTATGCAAATATACAAGCAATTATCAATTGTTACCGCAAGACCTAGTATAGAAGACGAGGCAAATACTCCACATTTTTTGTATGGCAACGTTGATGCAAATAAAAGATATTCTGCAGGTGATTGGCTTGAATCTGCGAAAGATATAATAACATTCACAGAAAAATTAGATTTAGTTACTGTAATAGTTGGAGGAACCGGGCTTTATTTTGATAGTTTATTTGGGTCTTTGTCTAACATACCAGGAATTTCTGATAAAATTAGAAAAAAATGGCTAGGAATAAAAAATGATATGGGTAGCTCTTATCTTTATCAGCAGTTACTTCAACTTGATCCAGCAGTAGCTGCTTCGTTAAATCCAAATGATAGTAATAGAATTATTAGAGCACTAGAGGTTTTTGAAGAAACAGGAATTTCTATTCAAGAGTGGAGAAGGAGTAGCGGTGATAAAGTAATACCTAGTCATAATAGTGTTAGAATATTTTTAAATCCTAATAAAGATTGTTTACATCTAAATATAAGAAATAGAACAAATAGAATGTTACAAATAGATTGCATTCAGGAAATAGAAGAACTGATTAAAAATAATATTTCAGATGAATTTCCTATTATGAAAGCTATAGGTGTAAGTCAGTTATCCGCATTAATAGATGGAAAATTCAATAAACAGGAAGCTATTGATTCCATTAACCTATTAACGAAAAGATATGCTAAGAGGCAATTGACTTGGGCAAGAAAGAAAATGGTTGATTGGGAATGGATTGATCCGGTTGATTTAAGAGTTGAAAATATTCTTTCAAAAATTGCTCAATAATATATTTATTATTTGATTATTTTTTTAATATACAATATAAATATATATAGTTTTTTATTTCTAGTTAATATTTATAGGATTTTGTAATTATGTATTTTAACTTTATTACACTCGTAGTCGTTAGAAGTGTCACCTGAAGATTTAAATCTTCTAAGGGTGATACATTAATGGGGCTTAAGCCCTTTTTTTTATGGTTATTAAGAATTTGTAAGAATCTTATTTATATTGTAACTTTTGTAATGTTATTGTTATTTTATATAAAAATATAGGAATTATTGATGCAAGATAAAATATCAGGCGCTGAAATGATAATAAAAGCAATTGCTGACCAAGGGATAGACTCTGTATTTGGTTACCCTGGAGGTGCAGTACTGCCTATTTATGATGCTATATTTCAGCAAGAAGAAGTTAAACATATCTTGGTTAGACATGAACAGGGTGCAGGGCATGCCGCAGAGGGTTATGCAAGATCTACTGGGAAGACAGGAGTATTAATTGTTACGTCAGGGCCAGGTGCAACTAATACGGTTACCGCATTAACAGATGCATTATTAGATTCTATACCTATTGTATGCATAAGTGGTCAAGTTCCTACACATTTGATTGGAAGTGACGCTTTTCAAGAAGCTGACACAGTTGGTATTACAAGAGCATGCACAAAACATAATTGGTTAGTAAAAAATATTGAAGATCTGCCAAGAATTATGCATGAAGCTTTTTATGTTGCAAAAAGTGGTAGACCAGGTCCTGTGCTTGTCGATGTTCCTAAGGATATACAGTTTGCATTAGGTGACTATCAAAATTTAAATAAAATTAAACATAAGACATATAATCCAATTCTAACTCCTGATGAAATGCAGATTAAAAGAGCTATTGATTTGCTATTAAATGCAAAAAAACCCGTTGTTTATTCAGGTGGGGGGGTCATAAATTCAGGAAAGATGGCATCTGAATATCTTACTGAATTTATCAAAAAGACAAACTACCCTATAACCTCAACGTTAATGGGGCTTGGGGCTTATCCAGCTTCAGAGAAAAATTGGTTAGGTATGTTAGGCATGCACGGAACATATGAAGCAAATATGGCTATGCATGATTGCGATGTCATGTTGTGTGTTGGCGCTCGCTTTGATGATAGAATTACAGGTAAAATTGATGAATTTTCACCGAATTCAAAAAAAATTCATATTGATATAGACGCTACATCTATTAACAAAAATATAAAAGTTGAGGTTCCTATTATTGGTGATTGTGGAATAACGCTTAAAAAGTTATTAGAGTTATTGCCTGATAATATAGAAAAAGTACAAACACCATTCGATAATTGGTGGAATGAGATAGAATCTTGGAGAAAAATAGACTGCCTAAAATATAAGAAAAATGCTGATGTAATTATGCCACAATTGGCCTTAGAGAGACTTTACGAAATTACAAAAAATTATGATACTTATATAACTACAGAAGTTGGTCAGCATCAGATGTGGGCTGCGCAATTTTATAAATTTGAAAAACCAAATAGATGGATGACATCTGGTGGTCTTGGTACTATGGGTTATGGGTTGCCTGCGGCTAATGGTGTGCAAGTTGCTCATCCTAAATCATTAGTAATTGATATTGCTGGAGACGCTTCTATTTTAATGAATATTCAAGAATTATCTACCGCTGTGCAATATAGATTAAATACAAAAGTATTTATTTTAAATAATAGTTATATGGGTATGGTTCGGCAATGGCAACAATTGTTACATGGAAATAGATTGTCAGAAAGTTATTCAGAATCGTTACCAGACTTTGTAAAATTAGCTGAAGCTTATGGAGCAACAGGTATTAGGATTAAGAACCCGAAAGACCTTGATGCAGCTATAACCCAAATGATAGAAACACCTGGTCCTGTGATAGTTGATTGTCAAGTTGCATCCTTAACCAATTGTTTTCCAATGATACCATCTGGACGTGCTCATAATGATATGCTTTTAGGTGAAGATGTTGCGGATGAGGTTGTTGCTAATGCAATAAGTGATGACGGTAAGGTAATGGTTTAATGATAAATGAAGGAATTTAAAGATGGTTAAAAAAGAACCTACCTCAACATACGACCTTCGTTCTAATTCAGAGCAAGAAGAAAAACATACAATGTCGGTTATCGTTGATAATGAGCCCGGGGTATTGGCCCGTGTGATTGGATTGTTTGCTGGAAGGGGTTATAATATAGATTCACTAACAGTTTCTGAAGTTGAGCGTGAAAAACAATTATCAAGAATAACTATTGTAACCTATGGATCTCCAACGGTAATAGATCAAATTAAAGTACAATTAGAAAGATTAGTGCCTGTTCATAAAGTTGCCGACTTAACTGCTGAATTTGGCGAATTAGGAGCTATAGAGAGAGAGTTAGCGATAATTAAAGTAGCAGGTAAAGGTAATGAGAGATTAGAAGCTTTAAGGTTAGCTGAAGCATTTGATGCAATTACCATTGATGCAACACTGGAGAGTTTTATTTTTCAAATTACGGGCCGAACAAGAGAGATTGATAGATTTATTTCACTAATGTCTCATGTAGGGCTAGTTGAAGTTTCTAGAACAGGAGTTGCCGCTCTAAAAAGAGGTGCAGAGGGTTTGTAGGTATTTTTATATAAATAAAAATGCCTGTAAGTATTTTAGTAATATTAAAAAAAGTTTATATAAAGAATTATTTATGATATCTAATTCTTTGTTTATTTGTAAATATATTAACAACAAGGGATAGGAAAAAATTATGCGAGTTTATTACGATACAGATGCTGATCTTGGATTAATTAAAGGAAAAAAAGTTGGCATAGTCGGGTTTGGTAGTCAAGGGCATGCTCATGCATTAAATCTTTTAGACTCTGGGATTACTAACATAGCAATAGGTTTAAGACCGGGATCTTCTTCAGCAAAAAAAGCAGAGGATAAATCATTGAAAGTAATGAATGTCTCAGAATTAGCTAAATGGGCTGATGTAATAATGATGTGCGCTCCAGATGAGTTACAGCCTGATATTTACAAAGATCATATAGCAGATAATATTAAACCTGGTACAGCTGTTGCATTTGCACATGGTTTAACTATTCATTTTAGCTTAATCGAACCATCTGAAGACATAGATATAATCATGATCGCACCAAAAGGTCCAGGTCATACGGTAAGGGGTGAATATGAAAAAGGTGGCGGTGTTCCATGTTTGGTAGCTGTGCATCAAGATGCATCAGGGAATGCTCATGACGTAGCTCTTTCATATGCTAGTGGTATCGGTGGCGGAAGATCCGGTATAATAGAAACTACATTTAAAGAAGAATGTGAGACAGATTTATTTGGCGAACAGGCTGTGTTGTGTGGCGGTTTAGTTGAATTAATAAGAGCTGGATTTGAAACTCTTGTAGAAGCTGGATATGCTCCAGAAATGGCATATTTTGAGTGTCTGCATGAGGTTAAGTTGATCGTTGATCTGATCTATGAAGGCGGTATTGCAAATATGAACTATTCTATCTCCAATACTGCGGAGTACGGTGAGTATTTATCAGGTCCACGCTTGGTTACAAGTGAAACTAAAGCTGAAATGAAGAATATTCTAAAAGATATTCAAACAGGGAAATTTGTTACCCAGTGGATGAATGAATGTAAAGCAGGGCAACCAACTTTCAAAGCTACTCGTCGCCTTAATGATCTGCATCCTGTTGAAGAAGTTGGAGAGCGCTTAAGAGCAATGATGCCTTGGATTACAGCTGGAAAACTTGTAGATAAAAACAAAAATTAGAACATTACGACACAGGAATAGATGGAAAACAGTTCAGATAACCATATAAGGATTTTTGATACGACATTGCGGGATGGTGAGCAATCTCCTGGCGCCACAATGACACTTGAGGAAAAGATTCAAGTAGCTGAACTGTTAGATGAGATGGGTGTTGATATTATTGAGGCTGGATTTCCTATTGCTTCAAATGGAGACTTTGATGCCGTTTCAGCTGTTGCTGAAAGATCTAATAATTCTATTATAGCCGGATTAGCAAGAGCAATATCTGACGATATAGCACGCGCTGGTGAAGCGGTTAAAAAAGCTAGGCAGGGTAGAATACATACTTTTGTTTCTACATCACCCATTCATTTAGAGCATCAAATGCATAAATCAGAAGAAGAGGTTCTTGAAATAATTAGAAAAACTGTAACACAGGCAAGGAATCTTATTGACGATGTAGAGTGGTCAGGTATGGACGCAACTCGTACTCCTTTAGAATTTTTGTGCAGATGTTGTGATGTTGCCATAAAATCAGGTGCTACTACGATTAACATTCCAGATACCGTTGGATATTCTACACCAAAAGAATTTGGTAATTTGATAAAAAATCTTATGAATAGAGTTGCTGGCTCTGAAAAAGTGATTTTTTCAACTCACTGTCATAATGATTTAGGGTTAGCGGTTGCAAATTCACTAGCAGGCATTGAAGCAGGTGCGCGGCAAATAGAGTGTACAATAAATGGTTTGGGTGAGAGGGCAGGTAATGCTGCCTTAGAAGAAGTTGTAATGGCAGTTAAGACTAGAGCGGACATATTGCCGTATAATATGAATATTGATTCAACTATGATATTGCGTGCATCAAAATTAGTATCAGCTGTAACTGCTTTCCCTGTACAGTACAATAAAGCAATTGTTGGAAAGAATGCGTTTGCTCACGAATCCGGTATTCATCAAGATGGTATGTTAAAAAATAGCAATACATATGAAATAATGAGTCCTGAAAGCATAGGTTTAAAAGAATCTACACTTGTGATGGGTAAGCATTCTGGTAGGCATGCTTTTAGAGAAAAATTAGCAGAGTTAGGGTATGTTTTAGGAGATAACGCTTTTCAAGATGCATTCGAAAGATTTAAAAGCTTAGCAGATAAAAAAAAGAATGTGTATGATGAGGATATAATGGCAGTTGTTGATGACGAGATTGCTAGTTCAAGTGATAGATTAAAGTTAAAAAACTTGTCAGTCTTCGCAGGAACTGAAGGTCCTCAAAAAGCTGAGATTACCCTTGAAATCGACGGTGTATTGACTACAAACACATCTACCGGAGATGGACCAGTCGATGCAATTTTTAATAGTATTAAGGCGCTTTTCCCACATAAAGTTGCATTACCTCTTTACCAGGTTCAAGCTGTTACAGAAGGCACTGATGCTCAAGCAGAAGTTAGCGTTAGGTTAGAAGATAATGGGACTTCAACAATCGGAAGAAGCGCTGATACTGATACGCTTGTTGCTTCAGCAAGGGCATATTTGAATGCTTTAAATAAATTATTAGCCAAAGCTGAAAAAGAAAAAAAAACGAAAATTGACTCCATATAATTAGTTATATAAAGAGCTCAGTGTTTTATTCATTTAAAATTTTATATATAGAGAGTTATCATTTATGTCATTAATTCGTTTTCAGGATGTCTTACGTGATGGAATTCAATCACTGTTAGGTACAAACCCTTCTGCTCAAGAAATCATAGATGCATATCCATCCGCCCACCTAATTGGAACAGATTCCATTCAAACAGCTGGGGGAACTTTCTTTGATTTATTTGCTAAGAAGGGCAGAAATGAATGGGAAGAAGTTGAAAAGTTAATTTCTCATTTTAGGCAACGTGGTGTTAAACAATCAGCTCTTATTCGTGGAGATTTTTTATTTGGCTATGAACCACAACCTTATGATGTTATCAAAGAATTAGTTCTTGAATATGCTAAATTAGGTATAAATATTCTTCAAACTTTCCACGGTATGAATGATCCGCGCGCACTTGTTGGTATTATTAAAGCTGTTCAAGAAGCAAAAAAAGATGGCTATAATATTATTGCACAAGGTACGATATGTATTGAAGATAATCCTAACATAACAGTCGAAGGATGCTTACAATTTGCTAATGAGTTAATTGATATGGGATATCAAGGTTTTTATCTTAAATCAGCAAGCGGGTGTCTCGATCCAAAATTTGTTTACGTACTAGCATCTGCTCTTTATGATAGTTTTCCAGATGAAGATATTACCATACATTCGCATTCAACTTATGGAATGGCTCCGGCTTGTTATATTGCTGCAGCGAAAGCAGCTGTTGAACGTGGATGTGTAATTACAATGGATGTTCAGCATCCTGCCCTATCGGGTTCAACTTCGCATCCTAGTATGAATAAAATGATAGGTTTGATAAAAAATCATCCAGATATGAAGATTAATACTAATGCTCCTAAATTAAATATAGATTCTATCAAAGCTAGTATGAAGAGTTTGCTTGCATTGCGTTTTCAATATCGTGATTATGAATCTTCTTATAGCTCCAAGTTAATTGACTCTATGCATGATGCGCGTGCAGCTGGTGGTGCTTCGGCAACTTTGAAGTCAGTTCCAGGTTTGGTTGAGAATTTAGGAAGATTACTTGGTAAAAACAATGAATTAGCTGATTGGGATTCAATTCAAATTGCAATATATTCCATGCAGTCTAAAATATTAGATGATTTAGGGCAACCAACACAGGTTACTCCATATGCTGCTAATACCACAGGACAGGCCGCAATATCTCTTTGGCATGAATTGGAAGGAAGAGATATTTATCATACATTATACCCAGGTATTATAAATTATCTTATAGGGTTGCATGGTAAAATGCCAGAATCTACTAATAAGGATTTAGTTAGAAAAGCCATCAAACTAAAAAATTTATATAAAATTAAAGAATATACTATCTCAACAGATCGTCCGAATGCTTTGCCTCTTGCAAAAGAAAGATTAATTAAAGCTGGCATTAAGAACCCCACAATTCGTCAGATGTTATCTTTATTATTAACTGGTGATCAAGATCATGTATTAAAATGTTTTTTGAAGGAAAATAAGGCTCAAGATCCTGCTGAGATACCTTTTTACGCTCAACAACCTATATCAATTAAAAAAAAATACATAGCACGGGATGGGAAAACACCATTAAGAGATATAAGAGACGCTGTAAAATCAATAGGGGGTATGTCATGTTTGCAAGAAATTGCTGAACGGGTATTGCACTTAAAGCAATTAAAGGACGATCATTATATTTTTCCATCTGGTGAAGAGAATTTAAGAGATATTTGGTATGAATCAAATATACAAAAACTTATTTACTTATTAGATAGCATATCTCAAACTTTAAAAAATGATGGTTTTAGCGATTCACAAGTATTAAGCATGCAAAGAAAATGGAGTGATAATAATATCTATAGCTGCATTAGGGATTCCGTTGATAAAAAGGGTGCAGGACTATATGATTTTATGATTATAGAGCTTAATAATTTTAAATTTAAAATAAATTCTTAGTTGTCGTAGAAAAAAATGCTATGTATTTTATATCCTAGATGTTGTTAGGTATAAATACTTTATTCGGGCCCGTAGCTCAGTTGGTAGAGCAGGTGACTCTTAATCACTTTGTCGCAGGTTCGAATCCTGCCGGGCCCACCATATTCATATAAAAGTTGTATCTATTATAAAATTAATATGTATTTTTTTTGTAAAAAATCTGTAAATAAATTTTATTTAGATAAACTTAATACTCTTAAAAAGAAGAATTAAAATATCACTTTTATTAATATGTGATAAAATATCATATGTTATAGATAGTAAATATAAATAGATAAACATATTCAATAATGCGCTAATATCTAATAAGAGATGTTGGAATTTTGTTGTATGATTGTAAAAGTAATAGTTAATTGTTGTTAGAATTAAAATAGAAGCGATCACAGCCCATATCATTTTAATTAAGCAATATAACCCTATAACACCTATAAATAACAATATAATGTAATATAATATATTTGATTTTTCAAAATTTATTAAAAAATTTTTGGAAATAATTAATATAATTCCAAGAATAATTAAATCCCTAATTCCCGATACAATTTGTCTTTTGCTAAATGATGGCATTTTATTTTATTTTATTATTTTTTGATAATCGCATCGGCATGGAGTCTATAATATCAAATAAATTATTTATTAAGCTAATATCAGTTGAATGAGATTTTTCAGTTCCATCAAGTCCTATAAGAACAAGACCAGGTTTTTTTGTTTTTATATTACTAATAGTATTTATGTCGTTTATTTTTATATCAAGCTTAAGTAATAGAAGGTTACGTTCGCTTATATCTTTAATATTTTTTACAAAAAAATTTTCTATTTCACAAAAATCTTTTTTTTTGTAAATATTATAAACATAAATTAATAATCTATTTTTCCACCTGAACTCTTTAAACATAATTTTTTTATATAATTAAAAAGTAAAAATTGATATAAAAATATATTATATAAATAAACGGGAGAATTTTAGATGATAAAGGCAGCGATGATTGGATTAGGTTGGTGGGGTAAACACTCAATAGATTGCGTTCAAGAAAAAAGTAAAAAAATATCCTTTGTAGCTGCGATGTCACGAAATACTGATCAGCATTCAGATTATCTAAATGAGAAAAATATTACAGCAATGAATTCTTACGAAGATGTGATTAATAATAATTCTATTGATGCTGTTGTATTAACCACTCCTCACTCCTTGCATACAGATCAAATTATTCAAGCAGCAGAAAAAGGAAAGCATGTATTTGTAGAAAAGCCCATTACTTTAGTTAAATCAGATGCAATTAGATGTATAGAATCATTAAAGAAAAATAATTTAAAATTAGGAGTTGGTTTCAGTCGTCGTTTCCAGCCCGCATACCTTGATTTATTGAGCATCATAAACGATGGGAAAATAGGTGAAATATTACATATAGAGGGTGAACAATCCGGTCCAAGTGCATATAAATTAAAAGAGGGGATGTGGAGAGCGAATAGAGAAGAAAGTCCAGGAGGTGCTATGGCTGCTAGGGGAATTCATGTTTTAGATGCGATGATAAGTATTGCAGGTAATGTAAAATCTATATCCGGTATGAGTAATAGAAGGATTGTGGATGTTGATGTTGATGATACAACTTCAATGATGATGAAATTCGAAAATGGAATAAGTGGATATTTAGGTTCGATATATGTAACGGCAGATATTTGGAGGTTGCATGTATATGGATCTAAAGGCTATGTGCTGATGGATGGAGAAAGTAAATTAATATTGAAAGGTTTGGATAATAAAGAAAAAGTTACAAGCTATCCAGATACTAATATTGTGGGATTAGCTTTGGAATCTTTTGCTGATTCAATATCACTGAATCAAGATTTTCCAGTTTCAATGGAACAAGCAGTCTCAGGTATCGCCGCCTATGAAGCTATGGTTAAATCAGCTAACAATGAATCTATATGGACAGACGTTGATAATTCATAGTTATTCTCTTTTTTAGTTATTTTTGATATTATTGTATTCTGGATTATATGTCTTTTTAAAACTAGAAATTATAAAAGTAATTATAAATACAATTGTCATAACTAGAACGATTGTAGGCGCTGGAGCACTATCAATATAAAAACTCATATAGACTCCCGATAATGTTGAAGCAGTTGATATTATTATCGAATATAAAAGCATATGACTAAATTTTTTTGTTATTAAAAAAGCTATCGCACCTGGTGTAATTAAAAGAGATATTGCTAATATAATTCCAACAGCTTTAAGTATTGTTACGATAGTTAAGGATAAAAGTATCAATAATCCATAATGTAAGTATTTTATATTTAGCCCAAGTGCTTTAGATTGAATAGGATCAAAACAGAAAACTAATAAATCTTTCCATTTAATAAATATAACTATAGATATTAAGGTTGTTATTATTGATGTAATAATTAGATCTTGTTTATTTATACCAAGCATATTGCCGAATAAAATGTGATCTAAATGTAAATTTGAATCAATCTTAGTATAAATTACAATTCCAACTGCAAACATGCCTGAGAAGACAACGCCCATAACAGTATCTTGCTTAACCCTTGAATTATCAGATATAAATCCCGTAAAAAATGTGCATAATAATCCTGCAATAAATGCACCTATAATTAGGGGTATATTTATTATATAAGCTACTACTATTCCAGGTAAAACGGCATGAGATATCGCGTCTCCCATTAGAGACCATCCTTTGAGTATCAAATAGCATGATAATATTGATGCAGGAATAGATATTGCAATAGATATTAAAAATGCATTAATCATGAATTCAAATTCAAAGGGTTGTAATAATAAATTTATCATATTCATATCGTTTTGTTTTTGATTTTATGTATTCTTCTAGCGTTAGCTAATAGACCATATTTGGGAGAAGCTATAAAAGCCAATATAAAAAATAAAGTTTGCAATGATACAATAATGCCACCAGTTGCTCCGTTTAAAAAGAAGCTTATATAGGCTCCAATAAAACTTGTTGTTGATCCAATTAAAATACTTATTAATAGAAGTTTTGGAAATCGATCTGTTATTAGATAGGCCGTTGCGCCAGGGGTAACGACCATTGCGATTACAAGAAATGCTCCAACAGTCTGCATGGCAGCTACGGTAGAGGCTGAAAGTAATACAAAAAATATAAATTTCATCATAGTGGTATTAATACCAACACTTTTTGCATGTATTTCATCAAAAAACGTTAACATTAAATCTTTCCATTTTAATGATAAAGTAATTAACGTAATTAAACCTATGATTACTAATTGTATTGTGTCAGCTGGCGTAATTGCAAGGATATTACCTAAAGTAATTGTTTGAATATCAACAGACATTGGAGATAAGGATATCATAAAGAGACCCAATCCAAAGTATGATGTGAATATTAAACCAATTATTGTATCTTCTTTTAAGCCAGATTTTGCATTTAAGAACATCATTGTTGCCGCGGCAAGTCCTCCAGAAAAAAAAGCGCCTATTGCAAATGGAAATCCCAATATATAAGCTGCAGCTACTCCAGGAACAATCGAATGACTTAACGCGTCACCAATCAAAGACCACCCTTTTAACATAAGGTAACATGATAAAAAGGCGCAAATACATCCAATTAGCCCGCTAACCCACATAGCATTTACCATATAACTATATTCGAAGGGTTTTAGGAGTATTTCTATCATCACAATCAAACTTTATTGTTTTTATCTATGGATACAAAAGGTCTTTCGTCGTCTGTTAGTATGGTTAATGAATGTTTACCTTCAGATTCAGGTAAGACAAAATGTCTTAAAACGCCACCAAACGTATTCTCAAGATTTTTTTGATTGAAAATATCTTTTGTTAATCCGTAATCTAATACGGTACCTTTAATTAAAACAGTTCTATCACAAAATTCAGGGACACTTCCAAGATTATGCGTAGATACTAATATAATTTTACCAATATCTCTTAATTCTTTCATTAATTTGATAATAGATTCTTCTGTTTTAACATCAACGCCAGTAAATGGTTCGTCTAGGAGTATCACATCACTTTTTTGCGCTAAAGTTCTCGCGATGAAAACTCTTTTTCTTTGTCCGCCTGATAACTCACCAATTTGTCTTTTACGATATTGATTCATATTAACTTTTTCTAGCGCTTCTGTAACTTCTTGCTTATCTAGTTCTGATGGAATTCTAAAAAAATTCATGTATCCATATCTGCCCATCATTACAACATCTTCAACCAATACAGGGAAACTCCAATCTACTTCTTCTGACTGAGGTACATAACTTATAATGTTATTTTTTAGAGCAACTTTATTCGATTGATTTAGAACATTTATCTCCCCTTTTGCGAGGGGAACTAAATCCATAATTGCTTTAAATAATGTTGATTTTCCTGATCCATTTACGCCAACTAAAGCTGTAATTGTGCTAGTAGGAATTTGAAATGATGTATCTTTTATGGCCTGATGTCCATTTCTGTATATTACAGAAACATCATTAACGTATATCCCTTGATTTTCTTTATTCTGCATTCAAGCCCCTGGCTATAGTTTCACTTGTTACTCTAAGTAAATCAAGGTATGTAGGAACATCGCCATCTGCTTTTGTTAAAGAATCTACATATAATATCCCCCCGTATGCAATTTTAGTTTCCCTTGCTACTTGCATTGCTGGTTTAGGGGAAATAGTACTTTCACTAAATATTACTTTAATATTGTGTTCTTTTACTAAATCAATAACTTTACGTACTTGTTGAGGGGTTCCCTGTTGATCTGCATTCATAGGCCACAAGAATAGTTCTTTCATTTTATAATCACGGGTTAAATAACTAAAGGCACCTTCGCTTGTAACCAACCATCTTTTTTCTTCGGGAATTGATAGAATTTTTTCTCGAATTGGTATTAAATGATCTGAAAGTTCTAGTATATAATTTTCAGCATTTTCAATATATATTTTAGCGTTTATAGGATCGTATTGTATTAAAGAATCTTTTATATTATTTATATAAATAATTGCAGAATCTAATGACATCCAGGCATGGGGATTAGGTTTACCGGTATACGGTCCTTCTCTTATACCAATTGGCTCTATGCCTTTTGTTATTGTAACTGCAGGTATATCTTTTAAATTATTAAAGAACTGTTCGAACCAAACCTCTAAACCCAGTCCGTTCCATAATATTAAATCTGCATCTTGAGCTTTTATTATATCGCGTGGAGTTGGCTGATAGCCATGTATTTCTGCTCCCGGTTTTGTTATTGATTCAACGATTGCTGCATCACCAGCAACATTTTTAGCAATATCTGCGATTACCGTAAAGGTTGTAATAACTTTAAATTTTTCATTAGCATTAGATATGGATGGTATAATAAAATATGATAATATTATTAATGAGATTATTTTTCTTAGCATAGTAAAGTATTTAACCCCTTAAAATTATAATTATTATTTTATAATGCAACTAAGAATTATTCGCAAGTAAATAATGCAATTAAGAATTATTCTCAATTGAAAATTCAAAAATCAAATTAGTATTTATTTTATAAATATATTTATGTTAGCTATGTTAGCCTAATTTTGCTGATAATTTCATTTGACTGGTATTAAGTTTTTTATTTTTAAAAAAAGGCTTTGACCCTTTGATTGTAACTCTATGACCTTTTCTTTCATTAGGCCAGTAATCCCAAATTGCAAAATGTTGCGTGCATCGGTCATCCCATAATGCAATGGCATTTTTTGACCACTTGAATCTAATCTGAAATTCTGGTCTTTGTTGATGCTTGAATAGAAAACTTAATAAAGAGGCGCTTTCTTGATCAGATAGTTCTTTGATTTTTGTTGTAAAACTTGGGTTTATGTAAAGCGCATTTCTTCCTGACTTTGGGTGGGTACAAATAACAGGGTGCTCTGCTGAAGGAAATATCTTTTTTGAATTATCAACACCTCTATGGTCATAACGACCTCTATAGATATGTTCTGATTCATGTATTGCTGTAAGATCAGTTAAAAAATATTGCATTTTTTCTGATAGAGTTTCAAATGCAGCATACATACTAGAGTATAGGGTGTCTCCTCCTGATGGAGGTAATATGTGAAGCTGTAAGCATGTACCGAGAGGAGGTTCAGTGTCACAAGAGACATCGGTATGCCAACCGTTGCCATCAGCAAATTTTGAATCTTTATCTGCATGTATTACAAAAATTTCTGGATATTTTTCGTGGTGAGGGGCGGCAGGATGAAAATGAAGATTACCAAATCGTTTGCCAAATTGAATTTGTGTATCTACTGAAAGTAACGGCTGATCTCTAAAAAATATGACTTGGTGTTTAATAAAAGCTTCTTCAATCTCATTAAATTCAGAGTTTGAAAGATTTTCTAAGTTTGCTCCAATAATTTCCGCACCTATGGTTGGTGTTATTGGTTTAATTTCCATTTTTTTTCCTAAATCTTTTATAATTATTTATTGAATAGCCATTCATCTCCTAAATTTGATATATTCGTACATCCTATTTGACCAAGGTTTTGATCTATTTCTTCCCTTAATATGTTATATGCTTTGTCTATACCTTCTAATCCTCCAGCTGCAGCTCCATATAAACCAGCTCTCCCTATAAATACAAATTTAGCACCTAGACATAATGCAATTATAATATCACTTCCTCTTCTTATTCCTCCATCTATCATCACATCAATTTTGTTTCCTACTAGTTGAGATATCTCTGGTAAAACATCTATTGGTGTTGGGGCTCTGTCTAATTGTCTTCCTCCATGATTTGATAAAATAATTCCATCTACGCCGCAATCTATTGCTTTTAGAGCATCTTCAGGATGCAATATACCTTTTATAATAAGTTTTTTCGGCCATAGATCTCTATATTTTTTTATGTCTTCCCATGTTTGATTAGTTGCTGGTATATTTTTCGTAAAAAGTTTAACAGTTTCATCTACTGTAGGTTTTCCTTTTACATATTTTACCCAACTACCCATAGTAGGTGGACCACCATTTTTTAAATACTCTAATATCCAACCTGGATGTGTTAAAGCTTCTAAAAATATTGATGGTTTCATTCTTTGAGAGTTAGAAAATCCATTACGGATATTTCTTTCTCGTTTGGTTCTTATTGGCACATCAACGGTTATGACTAATGCTTCAAAGCCAGATAACTCTGCTCTTTTTATTTGATCATAGGCAATCTCACGATCGAGAGTTGCGTATATTTGATACCAAGTATGATCTGATGATATCTCAGCAATTTCTTCAATTGAAGCATTCGCAGCTCCTGACATTATATAAGGAATATTTCTTTTCTTTGAAATATGCGCAAGCATTCCTTCGGCACCCCTCTTAAAGAGGCCAGCTGTCCCCGTTGGTGCAAAGCCAAATGGACTTGAATAAACTTTGTCAAATAATTTAGTTTCTTGAGTTCTTTTAGTTATATCAATTAAATATCTTGGCAATAGTTTATAATCAGAAAAAGATACTAGGTTTCTATTGTAGCATAATTCGTCTTCTGCTCCATTTTCGAGGAAATCATAAGCTATTTTTGGTAATCTTTTTTTTGTTAATTTCTTAAGATCATTTATATTTACTGCTTTTTTTATACTCATATTTATTCCTGATAATTACATACCCAATCTCTTATATTATCTCCAAAACCTTTGCAACCATTCTCAGTTACAACAACAGTATCTTCTAATTTTATTAAACCAATTTCATCGCTTTTAAGGTCTGTTTCTATGGACAAAACCATTCCAGATTCTAGAGGTCTGTCTTTATAAGGTGCTGGATAGGGAACAATTCCCGTATCATCTAAATGAGGAGCTTCGTGCTGAATTATTCCCATGCCATGGGCCATAAATTTTATATGATTTTTAGGATCACATTTATTTTTTTCATTTTCTGCAATTTCAATAATTTCTCTTCCAGTGATACCTGCTCTTATTATTTTTCTCGGCGCATCCTGGATTGCCTTCACTTGCGACAATAGATCTTGCATAAGGGTTGTAGGGTTACCCATAACAGCCATCCTGCATAAGTCTCCTAAATATCCATTTAAATTGGCTCCAGAATCAAGTGATAGCACTTCACCTTTGTTCCAAGTAAATTTTTTTGAAGGCGTTCTATTGTAACATGCGCCTGCCGCAACAAGACAATATTCGAAATTGAGGCCTTTATTTACCTCATCTCGTCTTAACTCTTCTGCTATATCAAATGTATTTGTACCAGGAATTGTCGTAGTCATTACTTTTTCCATTGAACGTGTGATGTAATTAGAAACTAATTCTAATTTTTCTAGCTCTTCAGGTGTTTTAATCACTCTTAATTCTTGCATTAATGGTAAAGCATCGACAAATTTTACGTTTGGTAAATTCTCTTTTAGTTTAATATATGTATCTGATGGCATATGACAAAATTCTATACCTATTGTAAGTTTATCATAGCCTAATTTTCTTATATTTTCTGCTGCATCAATCCCAGCCTGAGAACTAGTCCATTGATTATTTACAATGTTTGGAATCCAGATTGGCTCAACATCTTGTTGTTGTTTTTCAAGCCCATTACCAATATAAAAGGAATTTTCTAGATCCCCTTTTGGATAGCCAATGGTCGGAAGATATCTGCTTATTCCAATTGAATCTTTATGGGCAAGGAAAAAAAATCTATACCCGCCAAGCAAATATTGAACACTGTCTTTATCAGTGATCAATAAGAAGTCGATATTTTGTTCGTCCATCAATCTGTCAAGTTTATTATTATCAAATGGTATTTTCATGTACGAGTATCCTTTTACATTGTAGCGCTGGTAAATTCTCCGCCAAGTTCAATTCTTCCCCACTGTGTCATTTGTAAATCAGTACTAAAATGTATATGAGTTGAACAGGATTGAACATCTCTTACAGCCTTTTGAATTGGTGAATTATTATATATTCCGTTTGCACCAGCAATTTGTTGGATTATTCTAGTTGCATCAAGGACATTTTGTACTGCAAATGATGCATTTCTTTTGTATTTTAGTTTTGTATTAATATTAACTTCCATATTATGTAACATCATTTTTTCAACTTCTACACAATCGTTACGTAAAATTAATCTTGCAGCATCAATTTTAGAAGCGGCCTCACCAAGTCTATACTGAATTGATGGAATATCTTTCATTTTAATTCCTGTCGTACTTGTGGAGCGTTCCAATACCCATTCTTTCATTATATCATAGCATAACTGAGCCCCTCCCACAGAGCAACCAGCTAGACCGTGTCCGCCAATTGAAGGAGTTGATATTTGAAACATTGGATTTTTATTTTTATCTACCCCTTTAAATTTATGGTTAGCGAAGTTTATAGCCATTGATTGTATTCTATACTCTGGAATAAATAAATCTTTTACAATTACTGTACAACTTCCTGTTCCTCTCATACCCATCGTATCCCAATCATCAACGATTTCATAATCATTCTTATGGACTATACACTGAGACCAATCTAGGATTTTATCGCCATCCTTCACAAGGAATGCAAATAAACACCATTCTGATATTTGTATGGCAGAACAGAAGTTCCATTTTCCTGATATAACTAAACCACCGTCTACAACTTTCCCAACTCCTTGATTATAGATATTGCCAGCAGCAATAATTACATCTGGGTTATCAGACCATATTTCGTCCTGAATTTCTTCGCTAAACAAGGCTAATGTCCTATGGTGTGAGGCAATATTTGCAACCGACCATCCTGTTGAACAATCTCCTCTTGATAAGATTTCAGGAATATCAAGCCATGCTGAAAATTCTAATTCCATACCTCCCCATAGTTTAGGTTGATGGTACCTGAATAAACCTTCGTTATGCAACTTATTGATAATGGATTTTGTTAGAGATTTATTTTTCTCTACTTCATTGCTTTGTGTTTTAAGAAACGGAATTAACGCTTCTGCTTTTTTATTTAACTCGTTTGCGGATATACTTCTTCTCATAATATATATTCTCAGTTAATTTTTACAAAAAAATTTGGTTTTAATATTATTTAATACTATATAATATAGTGTAGTATCAATGAATGTATATAATAAATTTAAACTAGGAGGTTGTATATAATGTCAGATAACGGTTATGAATATAAGCATATAAAAGTTAGTCCGCTATCTTTGCATATAGGTGCTGTAATTTCAAATGTCGATCTTAAAAAACCTCTTGGAGAAGAAGTAGTTAAAGAAATTAGAAAAGCTTGGGTTGATTGGAAAGTTGTTTTTTTTAAAGGTCAAGATCTTTCACATTCTGAACATATATCTTTTGCAAAAAAATTTGGTGAACCAACTATTGGCCACCCAGTATTTGGTCACGATGATCAGTATCCAGAAATATACTCAGTAGCAAAATTAAGAAAAGGGAATACTACGTATCGTGGCAAACCAATGCAGAGACCTTGGTCTTTCTGGCATACGGATCTTACTCCAGCTATAAATCCTCCAACAGGATCTATTCTAAGAGGAACTATAATTCCTCCCTTCGGTGGCGATACACAATGGACAAATTTAAACGCTGCTTACGAAGCTCTGTCTGATAAAATGAAAGATATGATTGAGGATTTAAATGCAGTTCATCAATTCAAAACTTCTTTTAACGGTGTTGGTAATGGCAAGACAAGCGATGAATACGCTGCTAATGTTAAAGACAGAATTTTAATAACAGAGCATCCTTTAGTTACAGTTCATCCTGAAAGTAAAAAGAAGGTCTTATATATAAGCCCTCAGTTTGTTGATAGGATAAGCGGATTGCATCCAAGGGAAAGTGAAAACCTTTTAGAATTTTTGTTAGAACATTCTGTGCGACCTGAGTTTACAGTTAGGTATAGATGGGAAGAGGGAGATATTGCTTTTTGGGATAATAGATCAACAGCTCATCTAGCTCCATTGGATATATTTGATGCTGATTTTGATAGGCAGCTATACAGAATTACGCTCGTAGGTGATATACCGGTAGGCGTGAATGGAAGAAAGTCAAATGTAATCGAAGGTCTTCCTATATTATCGGCAGCCGAAGAGTTGGCGACTTTTAAATAATAATTTTATTTAAATTCTAATAGATATATTAAAATGATATTTGAATTTAGCGATTAGAAAAGGGTTATAAAAATGCAATATGAATCACCAAAATCAATAGATGATGCTATTTCTCTTATTTCAAATGCATCGGGTAATACAAGAATCCTTGCAGGTGGAACGGATTTATTAGTTCAAATGCAATCTCAGGTTGCAGATCCAGACTTAGTTGTAGACATAAAAAACATTAAAGAAATGAAAGAATTTAAAAAAGAAGATGGTGCTTATGTTATTGGCGCAGCTGTAACTGGCATGGAAATAGCAGAACACGAAGAGTTCGTAAAAGATTGGCCAGGTGTGGTCGATGGTGTTAAGTTGATTGGTTCAATACAGATTAAAGGTCGGGCCAGCATGGGAGGAAATTTATGCAATGCTTCTCCTGCTGCTGATAGTATTCCTGCTATGATTGCATCGGGTGCATTTGCTATTATTGCGGGTCCTGATGGAAGAAGAGAAGTTTTGGTTGAGGATTTTATAAAAGGGCCGGGTAAAACTACGCTTAAATCTAATGAAATACTTGTATCAATAAAACTCCCATTAAAAAAACAAAATTCTAGTGGTGCTTATCTAAGGTTTACACCACGTACAGAAATGGATATCGCTGTTGTTGGAGTTGGCGTTAATATCACGCTGTCAGATTCTGGTATTTGTGAAGACGCTAAAATATCAATTGGAGCGGTCGCAGAGAAAGCTCTTGTTGTTGAAGATGCGGCATCTGCTTTAATCGGAAATAAAATAACCGAAGAAATTATTGAAGATTATATTGAAAAAGTGCGAGCTTCTGCAAGACCTATTAACGATAAAAGAGGAACGGTAGAATTTAGAATTCAAGTAATTGGTGTAATAGCAAAACGAGCTTTAAATATGGCTTTAGAGAGGATAAGATAAATGACTAGACAACATATAGAGGCAAAAATTAATGGAGATAATTGTGATTTCTTGTGTGAATCCAATGAAACTCTACTCTCCGTTATTAGAAATCAACTTCAATTAACGGGAACTAAGGAAGGTTGTAGCACTGGGGACTGTGGCGCTTGTTCTGTCATGTTAGATGACCGCTTAGTCTGTTCTTGTTTAACCTTAGCAGTTGAAGTTGAGGGAAAGAATATCGATACAATAGAAGGTATGTCAAACGGTGAAGATTTGCATGTTCTGCAAAAGAAATTCTTGGAACACGCCGCACTTCAATGTGGTATATGCACGCCAGGATTTTTAATTGCAGCACGTGCTTTATTGGAAAAAAATCCAGATCCTACAGAAACAGAAGTG
>JABIEF010000054.1 GCA_018651345.1 Rhodobiaceae bacterium | reverse complement strand
TTCCACCGTGATTTGATAACAGAATTAAAATTTTCTGGTTTTATCATTATAAGTTGATCATAATATTCCCATAATTTAAGATAGTTTTTACAATTTTCAATTGACCATAATTTCCATTTAGAATCCTTATCTTTATTGCGTTCTAAATCATTTATATAATTTAAATTTAAAAAATTTGGCCTCGCACCTAAACACCAACCTTCAAATATTATTACATCTGGTTTATCAGTGTAAACTCTCCATTCACTGATATCCTTTAAATCATCGTCAGCTTTGGAAAATATAGGAAACAGTATTTGAGAATAAGAAGAAGGATTTGTTAACATAGATAATATTTTATCCAAAAGTTCTATGTCATGAGACCCAGGAACCCCTCTAACTGCGCATAAAGGATGCACATCTTGCGCCAACTTTAATCTTTTAGACTTAGATAAATAGTAGTCATCAATACATACAATTAAACAATTAATTCCTTGTTTTAATAGATTAAGCCTTATATTTGCAGATAAAGTTGACTTCCCCGCCCCTTGGGATCCTGTAATACCTATAATATGTGGTTTGCTATTAAAATTAATTTTATCTATGCATTCAAAAACTATTTGTTCTAGTAACATACAAAACCTTTCAAAGGTTATATTAATTACATATGTTTGTAATATTAATATAACAAAGACTATTTTCTATTAATTGACATTATACAACCAATAAGTGCTAATATTTCCAACCTACCAAGGATCATTGAAAATGATAAAAAAAGCTTATATTTGTCATCAAAAGATATGAGTAAGTTGCTATCTAGGTTATTTAAAATGATATTTCCAGAATTTGTTATAGTGGCCGCAGCAACTATCAAAGACTGTTCGAATGTAATTTCATTTAATGATAATACCAATGCTATAATTACAAATGCTAATATATAAGTAAAGAAATAAGCCCAATATAAACTGGCAATTTTGTTATCTCTTTCATGTTTTTCACTAAAAACAAGGTTAGGTCTAATCAATAGACTTAGTTCTCGTGATGCTATCTTCATCATTTCGATTAACCTATCTATCTTTATACCACCTGATGTTGATCCATAAAAACCTCCAATAAAAACAAGTGTTATTATTACAATGGTTGGAATATTATTATTAATATTTTTCATCTCAAAACCGGTTGTAGTGATTATAGAAATATACAAGAATAAATTTCTAGCAATTTTATCAATAATTGAGATGTAATATTGATTATCAAGTACATTAATAATTATAAATAACGCATACATAAATAATACATATTTATGTATTAGAATATTTAAGAAATCAGATAGTTTTAATTCCTTAATATAATACAAATTTATCATTCCAAATATCATAAAAACAGACAGTACTGTTAGTATCAAATTATCACTTATTAGTAATGTATTCGGTAAAAAGCCACCTGTCGATATCGTTGACAATGTAATTACGACAGACTCATAAAAACTCATCCCTAAAGCTAACAATACAATAATGCATATAAGCGTAAGTGATAAGTAAGTATAACTAATAGTCTTGATAATATGATATAATTTTATATTTTTTACATCAGATACATGATTATTTGGAGCACTATTGAGATTAATATGTTGATAAAAATTGATTACAGAAACAGCAAAGTATATTGTCAGGAAACCACCATACCATTGAAGTGTTGAATACCACAAAATAAGGCTTTTTGACAAAGATGTTCCCTGTTCTATTGAGGTGTAGCCAGTTGTTGTAAGCATTGAAACTGCTTCAAAATATGAACTAATCATACTAATATCTAAAATCTTGTATATTGGTATCATCAAAACTATTGGCATAAAAAACCATATAACAACAATTGATATTAAATTCGTTGATGGTGATAATTTAATAATATTATCTTTAAAAGATAATATTAATCCAATTCCAATGCTAAACATTATAACAGCAGATACAATAAATATGTAGTAATTTTCATTATTATCATAGTAATAAGAAAGGAGGAAATTTACAAAAGATAGAAAACCTGCAAATCCTAAAAAGTAAGCGAATGTGACTAATATGATAGGCATATAACTAGAAGTATTCTAAACTGACACGAAAAAGTTGCTCAACATCATGAATAACATTACTCAAGCAAAATATTACAACTCTATCATGCAATTCAATTCTAATATCACCGTTAGGCTTTATTACGCAACCGCCTCTTAATATAGACCCTATTCTGACATCATTTGGTAATTCACAATCCTTAATAAATTTACCTAGCAATGGTGAAGATTCAAGTACTTCTGCTTCAATGATTTCGGCATCCCCGTCACACAATGAATGAGCATCCCTTATTCTACCTTTTCTTAAGTACCTTAAGATACTGGATATTGTAGTTTCGCGTGGGTTAATAAATTTATCAATTTCTAATTTACTTTGCAAATCAATATAATTTTTATCTATAAGGAGACTAAGTGTCTGCTTACTTCCTAGCTCTTTGGCCATAACAGATGATAGTAGATTGATATTTTCTTCGTTTGTAAGGGCAATGAACGTATCAGCTTGATCAACACCAGCTTCAATCATAATACCTCTATCTAATACATCTCCATGAATAACTAATGAATTTTTTAACTCTTTAGCTGCTATTTCAGCTTTCTCTTTATTTGATTCAATTAATTTTATGTTTGCATTTTTATCATTTAATTCTAAATTTTTTGCAACATATTTACCAATGTTACCAGCACCTGCAATTACTAGATTATGTGCAGACGGCTCTGTGTGACCCAACAACGAGAGTGTTCTCTCTACATGAGCTGTTTCACAAACTAAATAGATTTGGTCTCCATAACTCATTTGTTCGTCGTTATGGGGTACTATAATTTTACCATTCCTATGAATAGCAACAACAACTGCATTTAAATTTGGGAATAAACTGGATAGTTGAGATAACGGAGTATCAACAACAGGACAGTCATTATTGAGTGTAACCCCAATAAGAGATATTAATTTATCTCCAAATTGAATTATTTCAAATGCACCTGGGAGCATTAGATTTCGTAATATGGATTCACCTATTTCAATTTCAGGCGATATAATAACATCAATAGGTATATTATCACTTGAAAATATGCTGTTATATTCTGGATTAAGGTAGCTTGATGATCTTATTCTTGCTATTTTTGTTGGTATATTAAATAAAGTGTGGGCAATTTGACATATGACCATATTAACTTCATCTGCTTGTGTAACCGCGAGAATTATATCAGCTTCTTCGGCCCCACCTTGCATTAAAACATCAGGAAAAGATCCATTTCCCACAATACCTCTAACATCTAGATTATTACTAATATTCGCAATCAAATCATTGGAGTTATCAATAACAGTAACATCATGTTTTTGTGCCGATAATCTTTCGGCTATACCAAAACCAACTTGTCCTGCACCACAAATGACTACTTTCATTTAAAATCCTATTGATCGTTTAAATATATTTTTTCTTTATACATCATTTAGGTATTTATTGTCTTAATTAAATTTTCTATCATAACTAGAAATTCCTAAATATTTAAGTTTTCTATGTAACGCAGATCTTTCCATTTGTATGAATTCCGATGTTTTTGATATATTTCCGTTGAATCTTGCCAGTTGTGATATCAAATAGTCTCTTTCAAATAAATCTCTTGCGTCTTTCATCGTTAATGAAATTAAAACATCACCCCTGTTATTATTTATATTTGAAGGTAGCTTAATTTTTAATTCACTTGGAATAATATCAACTTCAATAAGATCATTAGCGTTATCGTTTGCTAACATGATCAAACGTTCAATATTATTTTTCAATTCTCTGACATTACCAGGCCAACTATATGATTGGAGGATTGCCATCGAATCTGATGATAGTTTCTTATTAGATACACCAGTTTGTTCAGTGAATTGATTTAAATAATATCCTGTTAACACCGGTATGTCATCTCTTCTGTCAGCTAAACTTGGTATATGCAATGGTGATATTGATATTCGATCAAATAAATCATTAGCAAATAACCCTAAGGCTATGTATGATTGAAGGTCTTTATTAGTTGAACAGATAATACGTATATCAATATCTTGTTTGATAGTACCCCCTACTCTTAAAAACTTACTCTCATTGATAACCTTTAATAATATTTTCTGTGAAGCTAAGGACATTTCAGAAATTTCAGCTAAATAGAGCGTACCGCCATCACAACGTTCTAATACACCTATATGATATTTGTTATTCTTATCAACTAAATCTGAGCCATAAAGTATTTTATCAATATCTTCATTAAGAAAGCTAGAACAATTAATTATTTGGAATGGTAAATTTGACCGCGGTGAATTTGAGTGAATTAATCTGGCAGCAAGCTCTTTTCCGGTACCAGTAGCACCTGTAATTAATACTCTTGAGTTTGATTGTGACAGCTTAGTTATATTTGATCTGATATTATTAACCACAGTTGAAGTGCCGATGAATTCTGTTTGATTGATATATTGATCCTTTAATTCTATAAGTTCTTTCTTCAATAAAGATGCTTCCAAAGCTCTTTGTATTGTTAGAATAAGTTTGGCTGTTTTAAAAGGCTTCTCAATATAGTCATATGCTCCATTTTTAATTGCATTTACTGCAATATCTACATTACCGTGACCAGATATTATTATAATTGGTATATCGGATCTATAAGATATAATCTTATCTAATAACTGTAGACCGTCGAGTTTACTACCCTCTAACCAAATATCTAATATAATTGCTTTTGGAATACGTTCCATAATTGAATTAAATGCATCATCACTATTTTTAGCATATCTAGTGCTGTAACCTTCGTCGCTTAAAACACCTGATATTAATTTACAAATATCAACTTCATCATCAATTATAAGTATATCTGATATCATTTTGTAACCACTGCGTTATTATTTAAAGATAATTGCTTAGATATAGTAAATAAAGTTCTTGCACCTAATACCTCGTTTTGTTCATTGATTATATTTTCCATAAACAATTTACCGTTATGGTCTTCAGTGATCTTTTTAACGACCGCAAGCCCCAAACCAGTGCCTTTTTCCCTAGTAGTGAAATAAGGCTCTGTAAGTTTATTGATATCATCTATAGGTAAACCGCAACCATTATCAGTGATAATGATATGTATAAATTTATTTTCATCTTTCATTTCAATTTGAATTATACCAGTTTGATTATTTTTATGTTTCACTGCAATAGCTTCCGCAGAATTTTTAATTAAATTTATTATACTTTGACTAATCAAACGACGATCAAAGTTAAGAAGTGTTTGTGTGTCAGGTAAGTTTGAAATAAATTCTATATTTTGATTTGATACTTTGTACATTATTATGTTCTGTTTAATAACATCACAAATATCATTTTTTTCTATTATAGTAGAAGGCATTTTCGCAAACGAAGCAAATTCATCAACCATTTGACCTATATCACCAACCTGTCTAATAATGGTCCCAACACACTCTTCAAAAACATCTATGTCAGATATTATTTCAGGTGTATATTTTCTTTGCAGTCTTTCGGCAGAAAGTAATATTGGTGTTAATGGATTTTTAATTTCATGGGCTATTCTTCGTGCAACGTCAGCCCAAACTGATGATCTTTGTGCTTCAACAAGGTCTGTAACATCATCAAAAGTTATTACAATAGCACTTTTTAAAATATCTTTTTCTTCTTTTGTTGTTTTTATATGCAAATTTCTTTCAAATCCATTCTTCTTAATTTTTATATTTTGATCAACATTAAAACTATTTTTAAATGCGTTAATAAGAAAATCAGAGAATTCAGGACTTACATCTATAAGACTTTTACCAATTAACTCAGATAAGTCTTTTTCTAAGAAATCGCATGCAAAGGAATTAGCAATTTGAATATTACCATTTGTATCAACTCCTATAACACCAGAAGTAACACCAGATAGAACGGCTTCTGTAAATTTTCTTCTCTCATCAATCATAGTATTATTTAATATAAGCTTCTCTCTCTGGTTTTTAAGCTCATTAATCATCGTGTTAAAAGTATAAACTAGATTCGATATATCGTCATTTGTATTGGTGTGGGAAATAGTTGTATCAAAATTACCCTCAGATGCACTTTTAGCAGCTCTAATTAGTTGTGATATTGGGTTTGCAAGTCTATTAGCAAAGAAGATACTAAACCAAATAACGACACTTAAAAAAACTAGAGATAGACCAATATATTGAAGAGCAAACGTATACTGCACATCAGATCTTCTTTTTATTAAATCATCATAATCATTTTTACTAGAATTTAATTGCTCTAAATGTTTTATTACTAAAGGGTCAACTGCACGATATATAAGTAAATATGAATCAACAAAGTCTGGCAACAATATCAGTGCGCTAACCATATTATAGTTATTTGGTTTAAAAACAACAGTAGTACCTCGATCTGCTAAATCAAAAGAGTCATCAGATGGTATTGAATACCCAATCTCAAATGAAGGTGTATTTGTCCTAATTTGAACTCTTCCCATACTATCAACAATATAAGCACCGCTGAGCTCTCGAAGTCTTGCTTGTCTAATAAAATATTTACCAAAGCTATCAATATCATTAATAAAATATTTATAAGATCGATTTAAATCAAATTGCATTGCACTAATTTCAGAGCGCACATTATTACTATGCTCATTAAGATAGCTCTGAGCTACAATATTAGAATTGTTAATGATTGCATATGTTTTTTCGGAAAACCATGCATCTAAACCCCTGTCTAATGTAATTGTTGCCAATATAATAACTATAATAGATGGGATTGCTGCAACAACACCAAATAAACCGATTAATTTTAATTGCAGATTGGATCCTGGAATCTTTCTTTTTGCATTAATTAAAATCCTTGTAATTTTCACAATGATTAGGAAAAAAATAAGCATTACAAATATAATATTTGCCACGAACAAAAATATAATCATGTTATTACTTGGAGTAATTGATGACTGACCAGTTAATATAAACCAAGTTGAAAAGCTAAGAACAGAAGCGAAGGTAATTATAAACAAAGCAACTAAAAGATCTGAATTTAGGTAACGTATTGTCCTATTGAAATATTTTATATAATTTGAAACCATGTGTATAATATCTATCTATTATCAATATTTATTATATTATTTCTAAAGTGTATAAAAACATATCAAAAAATTAATTTTTAGTATTTTTATACACTGTGATACTTAGGTCTTTTATTTTTTTTCTCAAGGTATTTCTATTAATCCCTAATAATTTTGCAGATTTTATCTGATTACCATTAGTTATGGCAAGGATATAAGAGATTAGAGGTCTCTCGAATGTTTCTAATATTTCATTATAAATTCCATTTGGTAGTTTTTCTATAACATCAATACTAAAAGTATTAAGAAAATTTTCGACAGATTCACTTATGTTAAAATTTTTATTAGAAATAGTATTTGATATAGCTTTCATTTTAATTAATTCTGCTTTTACAATTTCAAGAGTTATAACTTCATTAGTATAGAGTGCCATAATTCTATTAATTAAATTCTCAAGTTCTCTAACATTCCCAGGCCAATCATAATCATGTAATTGCTCAAGAGCATTGTTATTTATATCAATTTGTCTTGAACCTTCGGTAACATCTTTTTGCATAAAATATTTTACAAGCAACGGTATATCTTCTTTTCTATCTCTAAGGGGTGGAATATTTATAGGTACGACATTCAATCTGTAATATAAATCTTCTCTAAATAATCCTTGTTCTATTTGTTGTGATAATAATCTATGTGTAGCTGCAATAATTCTAACGTTTATCTTTGTAGGCTTTGTACCTCCAACAGTAATAATTTCACCTTGCTGCA
>JABIEF010000053.1 GCA_018651345.1 Rhodobiaceae bacterium | reverse complement strand
CCTGATAATGAAGATCCAACAATATGATTTGCTTCTGATGCAACTGCAACTGCAGGCGGAATACCAAGAAGAACTAATAAGGGTGTCATCAGGAAGCCACCGCCTACACCAAACATACCTGATAGTATTCCAACCAACATTCCCAGTATAAGAAATATTATCGGATTAATTGAAAGTTCTGCAATTGGTAGATAAAGTTCCATAATAAATAATAACGTAATACATTTTAAAAATAAGGCTAGTCTGTATAAAATTCTTTATAACAATAGAGACAGTTTTATTTTAATAATATATAAATTTGTTAAAAATAAGTTTATCAAAAAATATAGAGGTAAAGAAAAATGACAGAAGCTTGGATAATTGATGCTTGCAGAACTCCACGAGGAATTGGTAAAGCAGGTAAGGGAGCATTAAGTTCAATGCACCCTCAGCATTTAGGTGCAGCAGTTCTTAAAGCAATAGCTGAAAGAAATAAAATAAACACTGCAGAAGTAGATGATATTATTTGGGGTACTAGTTCACAGAGAGGAACCCAAGGTGGAGATTTAGGACGTATGGCGGCACTTGATGCTGGATATGATGTTAAATCAAGCGCCGTAACTCTGGACAGATTCTGTGGTTCGGGAATTACAAGTGTTAATATTGCGGCATCAAGCGTTATGTCTGGAATGGAAGATTTAGTTTTAGCAGGTGGCACCGAAATGATGTCAACTTATGGTCAAGATGGTAATACTCCATCACCCTTTATGGATAATGGAAATACAAGATTAAGAAGCGAGCATCCACAACCTCATCAAGGGGTTTGCGCAGATGCAATTGCCACTCTTGAAGGAATAGACAGAGAAGCAGTAGACGCATTGGCATTTGTTAGTCAACAAAATGCAGATAAAGCAATTAAAGGTGGTCATTTTGATAAATCTTTAATACCTGTCTATAATGCTGAAGGTGAATTAGTTCTAGATAAAGAAGAGTTTCCTAGACCACAAACAACACTTGAGGGTTTGGCTGAGCTTAAGGCTTCTTTTGAATCTCTTGCTGACTATCCTTTAGATGAACAAGGGTCAACCTTTAGAAAATTAGTTCTACAAAAATACCCTGATTTAAAAATTAATCATGTTCACCATGCGGGCAATAGCTCAGGAGTTGTTGATGGTGCTGCGGCTCTACTTCTTGCTTCACCTAACTATGCTAAAGCTAACGGCATGAAGCCACGCGCACGCATAAAAGCTATGGCAAAAATGGGCGATTCACCAACCCTTATGCTAAATGCACCAGTTCCTGCAGCAAAGAAAGTTTTAGAAAAAGCAAATTTAACAATTGATGACATTGATCTTTTTGAAGTTAATGAAGCTTTTTCAGTTGTTACAGAAAAATTTATTCGAGACCTTAATATTGATAGAGATAAGATTAATGTTAATGGTGGTGCTATGGCTCTTGGACATCCTATTGGTGCTACTGGATCTATATTAGTTGGAACAGTATTAGATGAGCTAGAAAGAAGAGATCTTCAATTTGGCTTGGTTACTATGTGTGCTGCAGGTGGAATGGCACCAGCAGTAATAATTGAAAGAGTTTAGATTTAAATATCTTTTTTAATTCTTTAGGTAAATTTCACCTAATTTTTAAACTTGAACTTAAAGAATAATTAAGATTAGAGGATCTAAAATGTCATCAGTAGAAAGTTTGCAGAAAAAAATTCCAATCAATAATCAAATAGGTTTAATTGGTTTACTTTTATGTGCTTTTTCTTCACCGCTTATAATGCCTCTTAATATTATTGCGATTTCTGAAAAATTTATTAATGCCACTAATGGTCAAATAGGCCTAATAGCAACATTTGAGACGTTGTTTATATCTATTTCATCTATAATTCTCTCAAGATTTGTGAATAAGCTTAATAGAAAGAAAATATTTTTTGTGGCTTCACTTTTCGTTATGACCGGTAATTTTTTAACAATTTTTGCTCCAGAATTAAATTTTGTAATTCTTTCTAGAATGATATCAGGCATAGGTTCCGGAGCTATTGTTGCTACTGTAGTTGCTACCATAGCGCGAGGTTCTAATGGTCAAATGACTTTTGCTTTATTAAATTCCGGTGTTGGAGTTATGGGTATTTTATTACCTTTCTTACTTCCTATTATAATTGCATCTAATGGAATGGAAGGAGCTTACTCTTTACATTTTTTAATCTCGTTATTCACTTTCTTTTTTTTATATCTGATTAAATTAGAGAGTGGTGAAAATGATGAAATAAATTCTATGGAATCGTATAAAGGAATTTCTGGTTGGATTGCTATGTTTGGAACATCTTTAGTATTTTTAGCCCATGCTGGTATATTCTCTTTTTCTGCAAAAATCGGAGCTAACCTAGGAATTTCTGTAACACAAATAGGTTATATTTTTATGTCAGGTGGTGTTTTGACAATTTTTGGACCCTTAATTGCTGGTTTTATAGGTCAAAGATTTGGGAGTTTGATACCATGCCTTTTGCTGATTATTATTTTATTAGTTACGGGCGTTATTATACCTAATGTGACGTCACCGATAATTTTCTTTATGGCGGTTCCTATTTGCGGAATGATTCCTATGATCATGACCCCATTTTATCTTGGAGCGATGGCAAAATTAGATCCCACAGGTGGTTTAGCAGCAGCTCATCCTGCTTTTTCTACTATGGGTGGTGCCGCAGGCCCTGTTGTGATGGGTTATGTATCAGATTGGCAAGGTTTTACTGGAATTGGTTGGGTAGTATTAATAACAATATTAATGGGTATTCCACTAATCTCAATAGCACTAATGGAAGCCGATAAAAAATAATCTTTATTTATTTAGTAATTGAAAATCTTTAAAAGATATTGTGAAATAGCCTTTTAGGTTTGGAGGAAAAAAATGTCACGGATTAAAAAATTAGATTTAGATGAT
>JABIEF010000052.1 GCA_018651345.1 Rhodobiaceae bacterium | reverse complement strand
TAAAACATTACCTTTATTTATGAGGGCGGTTAGCTCAGTTGGGAGAGCATCTCGTTTACACCGAGAGGGGCAGCGGTTCGAGCCCGTTACCGCCTACCATTATGGGGATGTAGCTCAGTTGGTTAGAGCGCCGGCCTGTCACGCCGGAGGTCGCGGGTTCGAGTCCCGTCATTCCCGCCACTTAAAAAGTGTCTAAAGCATTGGCTTTCCAAGGAAAATAAGGTTTAATTTCAAACAATAGATTTAGTGATTTTTTGGCTATTTTTGCAAACCTTCTGTTTTTTACAGAAAATTCTTTCGTTTTAGCTTTTTTTATTATATTGGGGAAAATCCCCTATTTTATAATTCATATTCCTTGATGTTGCATAAGGTTTTTTTATACAATCGCCTATATATTTAAAGTTTTTATATACGATTGATGGTGTGACATGGCAGTACTCTGTTTTAATCTTAGTATCATTTTGCTTGCAATAAGTTGCTACTTCTTTAGCATTGCCATACACTAATTCTTCATTTTCTAATTTAACTAACTTTTGTTTTTCTTGCATATTAACCTCACATAATCTGATATCACTTTTACTAAATACTAATTGTACATATTATTAATTAATAACCAATAAGAATTTTTATCGTGTCCTTGATTTGAATCATTTGATAAAAATTAGTCATCTATCCGAACACTCCGTTATCTGTAGACAGCTATAATAATTGTGGTAATATTCTCCCTATGAAAAAACTATTAGCTATCATCACACTCTTTGTTTTTTTCTGCTTAACTCAAATTTCTTTTGCAGACGAATTCAGTTGCAGTAGCGCTAAAATCAATGTTATTGACGCTGATACCATTGATGTGTGTAACCATCGAATTAGATTAAACGGTATATCTGCAGCGGAAAGAGGGCACAATACTTATAGTATATGCAAAATTTTAGTTAAGGATATAATAAATTCTTACGAGTCAGTCAGTTGTGTTTTAAACGGTAAAAAAACATATAACAGAGAAGTTGGAACCTGTTTCGTAACAAAAGATAATATTACGTTTAATTTGCAAGAGCTTATAGTCAAAAACGATTGTGCGAGAGATTGCAAGAGTTACTCCGGTGGTATTTATGGACCATTTGAAACCAAAAAATCCAAAAAATTACCGTTGCCAGGCTATTGTATGAATTAGTATAGATAATCCTGATGTAATATTGGATTGTTTTAGCAGTTAATTTAACAATTTTTTCTGAAAGAATTTGTATGTTTGATTGTCGTGTTGATGTAGTCTTTAAATACACATAAAAATATAAACAATAATTATTTAATTAACGATTTAATGGAGAATATTATGAACAAAACAAATAAGACGCTGATCATTCCGGAGCCGGTACCTGCAAATGGTAATTATGCTCCGTTTCACATAGAAGGTAATCTAATTTATGTCTCTGGCCAATTGCCAATTAAAGATGGAAAAATCGTAAAATCAGCGGGTAATAATAGTTTCTTAGATGTTGCATCTCTCCAAATGGAGCTAGTGACCTTAAATATCTTATCGCACGTTATGTCCGCTGTGAATAATGATCAGAGCAAGATAGAGTCTTGTGTAAAATTAACTGCCTATTTGGTTCCACCGGATGATTTTTTTGAACACGCACTTATCTCAAATATTGCATCAGATATGATAAACGATTTCCTTAAACCGATAAAAAATCATACTAGAACAACTATTGGTATAAAAAGCCTACCACTTGGATCATTGGTTGAGGCCGATGCAATATTCAAAATTATTTGATCAACTATTAGTAATATAAATAGTTTTTACTTCTAGGATATTCGGTGGATTATATTACTAACATTTTAAATATATAAATGGTGTTTCTATTTTTTTTATAAAAATACGTCAAATTATGATACAATTTTTGAATAATTTATAAAAGAAGGATAAAAATATGATTTTTCTAATTGAATATGAACTTGATGCTGAAAAGAAAATAGATGTACAAACGTTCTTTGCGAATATGACTGATGAGCAAATTGCTGGCGAATATCCGCCATCTGTAAAGCCTATTGGTCGCTGGCATGACTTACCTAATGGTTGTGGTACTGTTGTTGTAGAAACAGATGACCAAGAGGCTTTAACCGCATGGATGATGGGTTGGGCATCAATGGCAACTTTTCCAATAGTTAGGCCTGTTGTGGATGATACAATGAGCCGTAAAGCTATAAAGAGTATGCTTGCGTCTCAGCAGGAATAATTATTCTTCTCTGCATTTTTCGACCATTTCTTGCCAAGTAAAGCTGGGGTTGGTAATTTTTTCCTCTACCGGGTCTACCGGTCCTTAAATCATACTAGAACAACTATTGGTATGAAAACTTTACCACATTAAAAATGCACTCCAATACCTCTAGACAGTTGCACTGATTGTGATAGACTTTTCTTTGTGGGGAAGATATTATTGTTTCGTTAATAAGGAGAAAAAAATGCTTGTTGTTGTTTCGCCTGCAAAAAAACTAAATATGAATCCTGTCGAAGGAATCAGTGCAACCGAACCAGACTTTTCTGCAAATGTTAAAGAGTTAATTGATATAACCCGTACTTTGAATATTAACGAGATAAAAAATCTTATGGGCATTAGTGCAAACTTAGCTCAACTGAATATGGAACGTTTCAGTTCATTCGGTAGGCAAGAAAAAAAACCCGCAGCATTAGCCTTTGCTGGTGACACATACAAAGGATTAGATGCTGAATCGATGAGTTCGGATGATCTCAAATGGGCCCAAAAACATTTACGAATCTTATCTGGTCTTTATGGAATTTTACGTCCTTTGGATTCTATAGAACCATATCGGTTAGAAATGGGCAGTAAGTTAAAGGGTTCTCATGGAGCTTCGCTTTATGACTATTGGGGTAAAAAAATATCAGAAAAACTAAATGAACAAGCTAAAGAAAATGATTCCCAAGTTCTGGTAAATTGTGCGTCAAATGAATATTTTAGCGCTATTGATTCTGCTAGCTTGTCTCTTAAAGTCATTACACCTGTTTTCATGGAACGCAAGGACGGTAAGCAGAAAATTGTCAGTTTTTATGCTAAGAAGGCTCGTGGCTCAATGGCAAGATTTATGATTCAAAATCGTTTGACTGAGATTGATAAGCTAAAATCTTTTAATACCGGTGGTTATAGTTACCAGTCTGATCAATCAGATGATGAAAAATTAGTATATACAAGAGATTATCCAGAGAGTTAATTTAAAGAAATCTAGTCCTAAGTTCGATAAATTCGTTGAAAGGACAACCGAGAAAGATAAAGTATGAAAAAGTTACTATTCATTACCATAGCCACAATAAAACGAATTTTTATGGGTGAGGAGCGACACGGAGAATATATTGTGTACCTTAAGAATGGACAATTAGAATCCAAAAAGAATTATGTGAATGGTAAGCGGCACGGTGAATATGTTGTGTATCGTAAGAATGGACAGCTATGGTATAGGCGCAACTATTTGAATGGTAAGCTTCATGGTGAACAGATTACTTCCCATGGTAATGGACAGTTAGAACTCAAAGAGAACTATGTGAACGGTAAGTTCGTCAACTAAACAAAAGACAGAGAGTAATCAATATCTAAATCATACAATTGGATTTTAATTCTATTCTTTAAATTAACTCTCTGTCTCTAAAAAAAGCTTACATTGTTTAAGCAATGTAAGCTGGTCTATAAATGATAATTAGTGTGTTAAACACTCTTTGAAATTATCGGCAAGTTCTCTCATTAATGTAAAATAAAGCTCTTTATCATTTTGTAAGCTTGCTCCAAGTGGATCAAGGGTTCCTACTTTAACATCAGCCTTCTCTGCAATAGTATTTATAAGACGATCTGAAAATTGAGGTTCTCTAAAAACACATTCTGCATTAGTTGTTTTAATTTTATCTTTAATCTCTTTTATGCGGTTTGGTGATACAGACTGAATATCATCACGAAAACTAATCGAACCGACTGCATTGAGATTAAAAGCGCGCTCAAAATATTGATAGGCGTCATGGAATACAATAAATGGTTTATCTTGAAGACCGCTGAGTGATATTTTTAATTCGGCATCTAGGTTGTTAAGTTTTTCAATATACCTCTTTCCATTATCTTCATAAATTTCATGATTTTTAGGATTAATAAAGGTTAATTCCTTAACTATATAATTAACAATATTCTTAGCGTTTTCTGGATCAAGCCACACATGTAAATTTATATCTTCATCATGCTCGTCTTTATGTGCGTCATGATCGTCATGTTCGTCATCATGCTCGTGGAGATGTTTGTCCCATGCGCCACTTTCGCGATATTGGAGAAGGTTTAAATTTGCATTCTCTATGATTGATGATTTTCTTACTTTAGGAGGCAGTATATCAATAGCAGAACTCATGAAAGTTTCAAAATTATCATCAAAATAGAAAATTATACTTGCATCCTGCATAGCTTTTATCTGTGACGGCTTTAATTGGTAATCATGTGGAGATTGGTTAGTAGTAACAAGTAATTCAACCTGATCTGAATTAGCAGCAATCGCGCTAACGATTGAATGTAATGGCTTAACGCTTGTAATAATACTAATTTTTTCTGAAGCAGAAATAGAACTCGTAGAGAAAATTAATAAAGTTAGAACGAATATCAAATTTTTTATTTTCATAATTATTTCCTGTAATTTAACGTTTATCTATGTTATGTTATATTATAACATTTATTTAATAGTCAAGTGGAGAAATTATGCTTGCACAATTTTTATTATGTTATAATGTAACATTTAAAGTTTTATCAGATTTTTATAGAAAATATAAATATGTATAGTTGTTCAGATCATAAATCTTGCTTATCAGACGCCCTTCATGTTGCTGATAAAATTTGTCAGAAGAAGGGGCTACGTTTTACATCTTTAAGAAAAATAATCTTAGAGATGATTTGGTCAAATCATGAACCTTCAAAAGCCTACGATATCCTAGATAAGCTAAAAGATGTGAATTTATCTGCAAAACCACCAACAGTATATCGTACTCTAGACTTTTTATTAGAAAATGGTCTTATTCATAAACTTAATAGTCTAAACGCTTACATAGGGTGTTCGCATCCATTAGAACATAATGAATGTTTTTTTTTATTCTGCCAAGAATGCAAAGAAATTAAAGAATGTTGCAATAAAGAATTAGCAAAAGCTATTAATCAAACGGCATCCAATAATAAATTTCAGCCTATGAATATCACCCTAGAGATTCAAGGAGAATGCCAAGAATGTACGGACAAGGCTAGATTATGACAGCGTTAATAAATGCAAATAATATTAGCGTTATTAGGCAAACTAAGCATATCCTTAAAGATGTCTCTATCAATATTGCTGATAGAGATTTTATTACTATCATTGGACCCAATGGAGCGGGTAAATCCATGTTATTAAAATGCCTCATGGGACTTTACCAGCCGGAAAAAGGAAGCGTTACAAAAAGAAAAAATTTAAAAATTGGTTATATTCCGCAGCGTATGACAAGTAATAATTCTATGCCAATCACTGTTCATGGTTTTTTGAGGTTAAGAAAGAAAAATAATGAGAATAGTCTTCAAAATACCGTTGATGAAATTGGTATCGAAAAAATTTTAAATAAACCATTATCGGTGCTATCTGGTGGGGAGTTACAACGTGTATTATTAGCACGTAGTCTATTGAACGATCCAGAGTTGCTTGTTTTAGATGAGCCAGCGCAAAATCTTGATATTTCAGGTCAATTGAGTTTTTATAGATTATTAGAACGTATTTATAAAGAGCGTAATCTAAGCATCTTAATGGTATCACATGATTTACATATGGTTATGGCTTCTACAATGCAAGTGATCTGCCTATTCAATCATATCTGCTGCTCTGGAAAACCAAGTGTTATTACAAAGGATCCTGAATTTATTTCACTATTCGGTAATGATATGGCTAATATGATGTCTGTATATCAACATGAACATGACCATGATCATGACCATCAACACACTGGTAATGAACATGCTTGACCCCTTTATTTTACGTGCTATTGCTGCTGGTCTGGGCGTCGCAATTATTGCTGGTACAATTGGCTGTTTTGTTGTTTGGAGAAAGATGGCATACTTTGGAGATTCATTGGCTCACAGTGCTTTACTTGGTATTGCGTTGGGACTTGCAATCGGTATAAGCACATATCTATCTACAATAATTGCTTGTTTAGCATTTGCTTTAATTCTTTTGTGGTTGCAACAAAAAAATCTCTTAGCTACCGACACATTATTAGGAATTTTAGCCCATGCAGCTTTGTCTATCGGCATGATTGCAATTAGTGTGTTAGAGCTTCGAGTTAACTTACATTCTTATCTATTTGGTGACATACTTACAGTAACATCAATAGAATTATGGTGGATTTATTTAGGGGGTTTTTTTGTATTATTAATGATCATCCTAAACTGGCCATCATTAGTATTAATGACAATTCATGAAGAGTTGGCAAAAGCAGAAAATGTTAACGTTTACTTCCAGAATCTATTATTAATGCTTCTGATGACAATCGTTGTAGCTGTTTCTATACGTACTGTTGGAATTTTGCTTATTAGTTCTATGTTAATTATTCCAGCAGCTACCGCTAGACATTTAGTAAATTCTCCGGTTGCAATGGCAATAACAGCGTCAATTTTGGGTTCCATTGCTGTTCTAGGTGGCATATTCTTATCGATGGAACTAGATACTCCCTCTGGTCCGTCTATTGTAGTTACCGCAGCGTTACTATTTGCAATACTATTTGCTTTTTCTAATATAATACTAAAAAATAATAATTAATTAAATAAACTATATGGATATAATAACTAATGATAATTTATCAATTGAAGTTATTAAAAGCAAAAGAAGAAAAACTATCTCAATTAAGATAAGTAATGGTTCTGTGCAGATATATGTTCCTGATAAGTTTTCTAATTTTAGATTAGAGGAGATTATTAAAAATAGAACTTCTTGGATTAAAAAAAAACTCGAAGAATCTAAACTCAATATTTCAAAACCAAAAGAATATATAAACGGAGAAGTTTTTTCCTATCTTGGGTATGACTATCAATTAAAGATACTTCAAGATATAAAACCTGACGTAAAAATTAACGATGGATTTTTGCAGGTTAGTACATCAAAAAAATTTAATAAAGACAGTATAAAAAAAATATTAGTAAAATGGTACAAAGCTAGAGCCATTGAGATATTGGTTGAAAAAACAAACAGATATGCAAATATTATTGGAGTCCAGCCAAATACAATTGCTGTGCGTTATTATAAATCTCGATGGGGTCAGTGTTCAAATATTGGAAATATTTCTTATAATTGGAGAATACTAATGGCACCTAATTATATTATAGATTATGTTGTAGTCCACGAACTATGTCACCTTATTGAACACAATCACTCAAAAAAATATTGGAATCATGTTCTCAATAATTATCCTGATTATAAGGCGTGTCATAAATGGTTAAAAATAAATGGTAATAATTTAAATATTTAAGATATTTTTTTTTAAAATTCTATTTTAAATACTATTATATGTATCTGTTTATCTATTCATTTTAATTGCATTAAGTTAAGAGCTTATTGTGTCTAAGAAAATTTTACCATATTTTTCTAATTTATGAGGACCTATTCCTATAATTTGTTTCATCTCACCAAGCGTTTGTGGTTTTGTTTCAACCATATGCAAAAGAGTCTGATCTGCAAAGACTACAAAAGCTGGAACATTTTGTTTTTTGGCTAATTCTAGTCGCAATTCTTTGAGTTTCTGTAAAAGCGGCATCTCATCATCTTTTATTTCTATGTCATCTTTTTTTCTATATTTTTTAGTAGGCGACGTTTCGCTTATAGTAATCGATTTGTATTTAAATTCTCGTTCACTCTTTAATAACTGAAACCCGGTATTTGTAATTTGATATATTCCATATTTCTCTATATTAATAACTATATGATTAGATGAAATAAGCTGTCTAATAAAGCTTTGCCAGAATTTTTTTTTATACTCTTTGCCCCTTCCAAAAGTTTTTATTTTATCATGATTATTTTTAATTATTTTTTCTGAATTAGTACCTGAATTAACACCCATTAAAACATCAATAATATAATTAGAGCCAAATGATTGACCTATTCGGTATATGGCTGATAACACTATCTGCGCAAGTTCTGTTCCGTCTTCTAACATAGGTGGGTTTAAGCAATTATCACATATCCCGCAGCTTTCAGTTTTTTCACTAAAGTATCCAAGTAATGAAACTTGCCGACAAGAAGCTGTCTCACAAAATGCTAGAAGGGCATCTAATCTTCTGTGGTCCATACGTTTGTGTTCTTCATTGCTGCTTCCTTCTTCTATAAACCTTCTTCTTTGATATAAGTCATCTAGTCCATATATCATCATAGTATCAGAAGGCTTTCCATCTCTGCCAGCTCTTCCAACCTCTTGGTAATATTCTTCTATATTTGTAGGTAAACTTATATGCGCAACAAATCTTACATCAGGTTTATCGATGCCCATACCAAAAGCTATAGTTGCCGCCATCACAATTCCAGTTTCTGTCATGAAGGTATTTTGATTTTTTTCTCTTATATTGTTATTTTGGCCTGCGTGATAAGCTATTGATTTAAATCCATTGTTATTTAGAAATTCAGCAACTGCCTCAGTATTTTTTCTAGATAGGCAATAGACTATGCCAGATTGTTTTTTCTTATCAATTAAGAATTTTAGCAATTGCTCTTTCCAGTTAAATTTTTGGTGCACAGTTAGACTTAAATTAGGTCTTTTGAGGCTTTGAAGAAATAAATCACAGTTGCCTTTGGTTAATTTTTCTATAATATCTTCTCTGGTAGCCTTGTCAGCAGTCGCTGTAAAAGCGCATATATTGGAGTTTGGAAAAAGATCCTTTAGATTAGAAAGGTTTTCGTAATCTTTTCGAAAACCGTGTCCCCATTTTGAGATACAATGAGCCTCGTCAATAATAAAAAGACCAATATTCAGTTCTTTAATAATTTTAAGTTTACTCTCACGCATTAGAGCTTCGGGAGACATATAAAGAATTTGAATATTACCTTTACAGAAGTTTTTCCATATTTTGCTATTTTCCTCTTCTGACATATGAGAGTGCAGTCTCTCTGCAGACACTTTATTCTGCTTTAAGGCGTTAACCTGGTCGTCCATAAGAGCAATCAAAGGGGAGATTACTATGGTTCTAAGCTCATTAATAATAGCTGGTATTTGATAGCACAATGATTTTCCAGCACCGGTTGGCATTATGGCAAGAATATTTTTTTTAAGTAATATTGCATTTATTATATCAGATTGGCCTGCCCTGAAATCTTTGTATCCAAAAGTATTGTTTAATACATCTATAGTGCTTGCTTGTAACATAATATAACGATAGCATTTTTTGTTAAATAGTTACAATCTGATTGATATTAGTTCTTAATATTATACAATAAATATTTCTGTAAAAATCTAATTTTTTCTTTTCAAAATAAATAGACAGTGAGCATTATTCTGATAGAATAATATTCATATTGCTATAGCAAAGATGTTCTCAAGGCGTGTCGTATGATAAAGTTTTTTTCCATACTCTTTCTAATTTTTATTCTTACATCCGTTGAAAAAAGTTACGCAGAGTATGATTGGATTCCATTTAATGATTCTGATAAAAATATAACATCATATATTGATATGAATAATATCGAACGGGTCGATGATATAATATATTATTGGCTTTTATTAGATTACGAAGAACCTCAACCTTTGGCATCAAAACCAAATAAAAACGTTCTGTCAGCCATTGCTTATCGTCAATTTTTCTGTAACTCTATGGGAAGAAGAAGTATTAAAAGCGAATTTTATTCAGGGAAGATGGCTAGTGGTGATTTATTGGATGAATACGATTACCCATTAGATTACCCTGTAAATAAACTTAAACCTTCAGAAGAGGGGTATAGCTACTGGTCAAATGTTTGCGCTAACACAAGTAAACCTATGGCTCCAGAAAAGAAGATATATATCTCAACAGATAGTTCTACTGATCACACTTGGGAATATACTGGCGCTGATGTTAGCGGGACAATCATATACTATCTTGATGTTGCTAACATAAAAAAATCAAATAAATTTATTTTTACTTATACTCTTTCTGATTTTAGTTCCACAACTAAAGAAATATGGCCACTTATTGATACTATCCAATCTGCAGTAAGATATCAACAAAGTGATTGTGATAAAATGGCCTTCAAAACACTAGAAACCACAACATTCTCAGGATCTATGGGTAAGGGTAAAACTGTTTATTCAACTCAGAATGTGGGTGAGTGGAAATATCCTGAGCTAGATAGAATGGCCTATGGTACAATAGAAAATCTTTGTTCTAAATACGATGAAATACAAAAAAAACAACTTTTCAATAAAGGCGGACAACTGTCCTGAATTTAAGAGGATTTGAATTTGAGAATATATTTATTTATTATTGTAATTACCATATATCTATTATCATCACAGCCAAGCTTTGCTATGAAGAAGTTAGTTGATTGCCCTTCAGATCAGAATCAGAATACATGGAATAATTGCATAGGTACTTACGATACTTTTTTTGGTAAGATTCGAGGTGAATTCAAAAATGGTACATTGCATGGAAATGGTGTTGTGATGATATTTAATAGCTTTAAAGTTGAAGGTAATTTTAACGATGGAAAATTGAAAGGGAAATCCATAAAATTGAATTTATTTTAATATTAAAAAGACTGCTCTATTATTTTCATTAACATTTTTTTAAATAATAGTTATCAGCTAGAGCTTCTTTTGTTATAGAATTATTCTTCGCATGGAATACCTCGACTAATTGTTCTCCACCAGCAAAAATACATTGATTTCCAGTATAGCGGTTTTTACGAATTGTAATATCAGATTTTATTCCAATTTTTACTTGATCGTTAACAAGGACTGATTGTTCAATGTGTTCATTTCTAAATATAAACAGAATCGTTAATACAACAACCGTCATAAAGATGATTAATTTTTTCATTTAAACCCTACCTTTCCAATTAAACATTTATAGTATTAAGCATTTAGTTAGTTTATTGTTCTTTGGTTTCTTCAAAAAAAAATCTTTTAGCAGCATAGACCGTAATTAAAAAAATTATGAAAAATAATAAGGGAATATATATTTCACTCGATTTTAGCATTTCTAAAAAAGTTGGAAAATCATCTTCATTAAAGACCTTAGAGTTGAAAACTATGGTTTCCAAACCACTCCCTATTGATGCGAATATAAACATAGATGGAAAAATGCCAACGAAGGTTCCTAAAATAAAATTCTTAGTCTTCATATTAAAAAAGATAGCTATAATATTTGCTATACCAAATGGTATTTCTGCAATAAATCTATAAATAATAAAAAATTTAAGTTCATTATTACGAAACCTCTCTATAAGTTTTTGGTTTCTATATTTATTTAAAAATACATTTGTAATTCTTTCTGGTAGAAAATATCTAGCGCTCACATACAACATAGTAGATCCTATTGTTAGAGATACCATAGTTAATATTGTTCCATATAAAGTGCCAAAGTATATTCCTGCAAATAAAGCAAGAGGTGACCCAATACCTAGAAAAAAAATCCATAGTACGCTGAATAATAGAAATATAAGGGATGACAAATAAATATTACTATCTGTAAACGAGGATAACCATTCCGTTGTGTAATACACAAACTCAAAACTTTTTAATTCTTCGATTGAATAGTGAGAAAAAATATAATAGAGAAAAAATATTAATAAAGTAAAATATATTGTTGTAAATAAGTGTTTTTTTATTTTTTCTATCGCGTCCATTTAAGTTGTTCTTTGTTAAGTTATAAGATTAAATTATTATAATCAGAGTATTTTTAAATTATTACAGCGATATTACATTTTCATTCTATACCCAGTTTTAAATATTAACCAAATGATTAATAGACAAATAGCTGTAAAACAACTGATTGCGATTAGGCTGAAGAATATTGATACATCTGAAGTACCAAAAAAAGCCCAACGAAATCCAGATATTAAATATACTATAGGATTAAATAATGTAACATTCTGCCAAAATGGAGGCAAAAGTGTAATTGAATAAAAACTTCCACCAAGAAAAACTAAAGGCGTAATTATTAGCGATGGCACTATATTTAACTGTTCGAAACTCTTAGCCCATATGCCAAGAATAAAACCAAGTAAACTAAAAGAAATACATGTAATTATTAAAAATACAAGCATCCAGATAGGATGTAAAATGCTTAATGGCACAAAGGCGAATGCCGTAATTAGAATAATTAATCCTATTGCTATTGATTTTGTTGCGGCGGCACCAACATATGCAATTACAATTTCTAGATATGATACAGGTGCAGTGTAAAGTTCATTTATTGTCCCTAAGAACTTAGGGAAATATATACCAAATGATGCGTTAGATACGCTTTGCATTAAAACTGTTAACATAATTAATCCAGGCACAATGAATGTTCCATAATCTACGTTACCAATCGATTCCATTCTTGATCCAATTGCAGATCCAAATACGATAAAATATAGTGCTGTTGAAATTACCGGTGAGATAATACTCTGAAGAAGAGTTCGAAAAGTTCTTGACATTTCAAAGACGTAGATGGCCTTAATGGCATAAAGATTCATTCAATTATTCCTTTAGTAAATTTACAAAGATGTCTTCTAGTGATGTTTCTGTCGTTTCGATATCAATAATATCTAACCCTGATTCTTTAATAAAATTTAATATCTTCAATATGTCTAAATCAGATCTCTTTTGGTCATAAGTGAATATAATTTTTTGTTTATTATCTGAAATTGTTAGATTAAAGCTACTAAGTTCATTTGGTATTTTTTCTATCTTATTTTTTATAATCACTTCTATTTTCTTTGTTCCCATACGCTTCATCAAGCTATCTTTTTCTTCAGTAAGAAGAATCTGGCCATCATTGATTATAGCAACTCTTTCTGCGATCTCTTCAGCTTCTTCTATATAATGAGTAGTTAGAATAATTGTTACACCTTGAACTTTTAATTCTTTAATTACCCTCCACATATCTTTTCTTAGCTCTACGTCAACACCAGCAGTAGGTTCGTCTAGAAATAAAATTTTTGGATTATGAGATAAAGCTTTTGCAATTAAAACTCTTCTTTTCATTCCGCCTGATAATTCAATGATTTTTGAATCTCTTTTGCCCCATAATGATAATTTTTTAAGCAATTCTTCAATATAATTGTCATCTGGAGGATACCCAAAGAGGTTACGTGAATAGTTTACCGTATTAATAACTTTTTCAAATGGTTCTAGTGCTATTTCTTGTGGCACCAATCCAATTAACTTTCTACTACTTTTATATTCTTTGATAACATCATAACCGTCTACGTTAATAGATCCTGATGTGGGAACAGTTATACCACAAACAGCAGATATAAGAGTTGTCTTTCCAGCTCCGTTTGGGCCTAAAAGAGCTAATATTTCGCCTTCTTTAATATTAAGATTTATTTTATTTAAAGCTTTGTTACCTGATGCATATATTTTTTCAACATCTTTTATTTCAATAATATTATTCACAAGCATCTCCATAGCAATGTTGGTATAGATATAATAATTTAACTAAGTATTTACTAGTATATATTTGATAATTAAAATAATTTATTTTGTTATTTTTGTTATTATGCATATATATTAAATTAATTAATAAATTTTACTAAGGAAATGTGAAATGGAACATACAAATTTATACATTAATGGACAATGGTTAGAAGGTTCAAATAAAGAGCGTTTCGACGTCATAAATCCAGCAACTGAAGAAGTACTGGCAAGCGTTGCGTCTGCTGAAATTGACGATGCAAATAAAGCTCTAGACGCTGCAGAAGAAGCATTTCCAAAATGGGCAAGTAAAACCCCTAGAGAAAGATCCATAATATTACGTAAAGCATACGAGCTTATGAGTTCGAGGCTAGAAGATTTTGCAAAAATTATTACACTAGAAAATGGTAAGGCACATGGCGATGCAATTGGAGAGGCTACTTACTCCGCTGAATTTTTTAGGTGGTTTTCAGAAGAAGCCGTCAGAGCAAATGGCCTTATTTCACAT
>JABIEF010000051.1 GCA_018651345.1 Rhodobiaceae bacterium | reverse complement strand
GAGGTTTGAGGCAGGAACACCAGCAATTATTCAGTCTCTTGGTTTAAAGGTGGCCATAGACTACATCAATACAATTGGTCAGGAAAAAATCTTACAACACGAAAATTTATTAAAAGATTACGCGGAAAATAAACTTAAAGATATTGATGGTCTCAAGATAATAGGTAACAGTAAAACTAAGGGTGCAATTTTTTCTTTTATATTAGAAGGTATACATCCTCACGACGTTAGTACTATAATAGATCGTTCAGGTGTCGCAGTTAGGGCGGGGATGCATTGCGCAGAACCACTCTTAGCAAGATATAATGTGCAGTCTACTTGTAGAGCATCATTTGCCATGTACAACACAACAGAAGATGTTGATATTTTGTGTAACTCTTTGCTTGAGTGTAAAAAATTTTTTAGGTAAAATATATAAAATGAACGAAAAAAATATATCAAATAATGACGAAGTTATGGACAACGAGGCTGTTGAAAAGCTTACCGAAGATATTATAGCTTCATTAAAAACTGTATATGATCCTGAAATTCCTGTTGATATATATGAATTAGGTCTTATTTACAGAGTTGACTTAGATGACAATAGCCATGTTAATATAGATATGACACTAACAGCACCTGGATGTCCGGTAGCTGGAGAGATGCCAAAATGGGTTGAAGATGCCGTTAGTAATGTTATTGGTGTATCAGGCGCAACCGTTACTATGGTATTTGATCCGCCGTGGGATATGGCAATGATGTCTGAAGAAGCAAAAGTAGCTTTAAATATGATATAGGGGAGGTGTATTATGTTAAGACAATTAAATAGCGTTATAACACTAACAGATGCGGCTGCTGATAGGATTAAGTTTTTGTTAGAAAAATGTAACGATCCAAAAATAAAGACGTTAAGGATAGGAATTAAAGAGGGTGGTTGTGCTGGGATGACATATACACTTGATTATGCTACAGCTGCTGAAAAATTAGATGAAATCATTAATGATAAAGGTGTTACAGTTCTTATTGAACCTAAAGCGGTGATGTACTTATTAGGGACTGAGATGGATTATAAAGTTGAAAAGTTAGGTTCTGGTTTTATCTTCAACAATCCTAACGAAGAGTCAGCATGTGGTTGCGGTGAATCTGTTAACATCAAGCCAGTCGAACATATCAATTAATTTCATCTGTTATAGAATACCCAAAACCATGAATGGTCTTAATTAGTTTACGGTTGCTATTCATTTTCTTTATTGATCTTCTTAGCCTACTGACATGCACATCAACCGTCCTGTCTTCAATTAATGAATTATTATCCCAAACGGATTCTATTATTTGCTCTCGAGAAAACACATATTTTGGTCTAGAAAGCAGCATAGATAATATTTTATATTCTATTTTTCCAATTTTAATTTGAGATCCTTCAACTGTTACTTCTTTGGTATTATTATTTATGTTTATACCTGCATAAGTTAGTTCAGATTCATTTTTTATATTTTTTGAACGTCTTATTAGCGATTTAATTCTTGCCATTAACTCTAATGGAGAAAAAGGTTTTGCTATGTAATCATCGGCTCCTGCGCTAAGACCATGTGAGGTATCTATATCTTCGCCGCGAGCGCTCAATATAATTATTGGAATATTCTTTATATCTTTATTTGATCTAATTTTTCTTGTAAGGCTAATGCCGGATAATCCTGGCATCATCCAATCGATAATTATAATATCTGGTTTATTGGCTTGAATTAACTCAAAGGCATCATCACCATTTAAAGCAGTTAAAATAGTAAAATTTTCTTTTTGCAGATGATATGAAATCAATTCCAATTGATTAGGTTCGTCATCTGCCAAAACAGCTAAATACATATTATGGCCCTTAATCTATATCGAAACCTGCCTTTGGTCTATGGTCAGGTGGCATTGATCCATTTACAAGAAAATAAATTTGCTTTGCAATCGCAGTTGCATGGTCACCAATTCTTTCAAGGTTTTTGGAAATAAAAACCATATGAGTTAGGTCCTTTATCTCTTCTGGATTATCATGCATTATTGTTGTAAGTTCTTTGAAAAGACTTAAATACAAACGGTCAATATCAATGTCTTGACTCCAAATCTCCATCGCTAAATCAACATCTCTTTCCATATAGGCATCTAATACATTGTGAAGCAGTTTTTGTACATGTTCACCTAGTCCAATTATATTAACGGGAAGCGTTGAAAAGTGATTATCTTCAATAATAATTAAACTTCTTCTAGATATATTCTTGGAATAATCGCCAATTCTTTCTAGAATAGAAGATATTTTATGTGCAACAAGAACATTCCTCAAATCACTTGCAATTGGTGACCAGATTGCTAAAAACTCTACAACTTTTTTATTAATTTCATCTTCTAAGGCATCTAATTTTTTGTCTCTGTTAATGATTTTGTTAAATTTATAGACATTTTTATCTGCTAATGATTGCATCGTTTCATAAAGCTGTGTTTCAGCTAAGCCGCCTAGTTTTGCTATGTTGTTATTCAATGTCTTTAAATCTTCATCAAAGCCAGTGTTAATATGATTACTTATTTTCATTTTTCTCTCCTTAACCTATCTTACCTGATATATAAGCTTCAGTCATCTCATGTTTTGGATTCGTAAATATGTTACTAGTATCGTCAAACTCTATCATTTCACCAAGGTGAAAATAAGCAGTTTTTTGCGATAGTCTTGCTGCTTGTTGCATCGAATGCGTTACTATCATTATTGTGTATCTTTCTTTTAATTCATTTATAAGCTCTTCGAT
>JABIEF010000050.1 GCA_018651345.1 Rhodobiaceae bacterium | reverse complement strand
TTATTGTTATAGATAGTATTAAGTTTACTTGTTTTAACTAAGGAGAGGTGGCTGAGCGGTTGAAAGCACTGGTCTTGAAAACCAGCGAAGGGGCAACTCTTTCGTGGGTTCGAATCCCACCCTCTCCGCCATAAATAACTACCTTTATCAAATGTAAAGATCATATTCATGCAAAGAAGAATGTCTAAAAAAGATAGCTTGCTATTTAATACCAATTTCATGAGATATCTCGCAATACGATGGTTTAATAGTTTTGCGGTACAAGCTATTAATCTTACGGTTGGTTGGCAAATATATAATTTAACTGGAAATCCATTAGATTTAGGTTTAATTGGCTTAGCACAATTTGCTCCAATATTCTTATTGATATTACCAGCAGGTTTGATTGCCGACAAATATAATAGAAAAAATGTTACAATTTTAACAAATATAATCCATGTTTTTGTTGCAGCATATTTGCTTTATTATTCCTTTTCTGAAATGACCACAATTTATCCGGTTTTATTTATTTTATGTATTCATGGAATTGCAAGAGCGATATATCAACCTAGCATGTCCTCAATTCTTCCAAATATAGTAAGCGTCGATCTTTTTCCGAGGGCTGTATCATATTATTCGTCAGTTTCAAAGCTAGGACATCTTGCGGGCCCTGTTATAGCAGGAATCCTAATAGCCTATATTGATAATTGGGTTTACTTGGTTGCTTCAATTAGTTTCTTTATATCAGTAATTTTTGGATTTTTATTACAAAATCCAAAAACTGCTACAAATTTAAAAAAAATAACTATCAAAATATTATTTGGTGGTTTTGCATATGTTTGGAAAACCAAAATTGTTTTAGGTACTATCACTATAGATCTAGCTGCAGTTCTGTTTAGTGGAATAATGGGAATGTTACCAGTATTTGCAGTCGATATACTTAAAATTGGACCAGAGGGTCTTGGAATGCTTCGTTCGATGCCAGCTGTTGGTGGTGTTGTTACAGGCATACTTTTAACGCAACTTCCTCCAATCAAAAATGCCGGAAAGATATTAATATATTCAACTATCGTTTTTGGCGTAGCTACCATAATTTTTTCATTATCAACAATACTTTGGTTATCTTTAATTATGTTAGTAATATATGGTGCAGCAGATATGGTAAGTGTTAATATACGGAATTCTATTGTACCTATCATTACACCCGATAACATGAGAGGGAGAGTCGGAGCGGTTCACTCTCTTGCAACCAATGCCTCTAATGAGATTGGTGACTTTAGAGCGGGTCTAACTGCAAGTTTTATTGGAACTGTTCCTGCTATATTTATTGGAGGAGTTGTAACTATAACACTTTCAGCGATGTGGTGGTTTTTATTTCCAGATCTAAAAAACATTAAAAATATAAAAGAACTTGAAAAAAAATAAAACTATTTATTGGAACATATGTATGAAAACTAAAATTAGCAAAAGCATTCTATTAAATACAAATCTTATTAAATACATTTCATTACGCTGGTTTAATTCTTTTGCAATTCAAATAATAACTCTTAGCGTTGGTTGGCAAGTCTATACTGCTACAAAAGATCCTCTTGCGCTTGGATTAATAGGACTTGCTCAATTTGCACCAATATTCTTCTTAATTTTACCAGCAGGTGTAATTGCAGATAAATATAACAGAAAAAATATATTAATAATTTGTAATTTACTGCAGATCATGGTTGCTGGATTTTTTTTATATTACACAGTATTTGGATTTGATAAAATATCAATTTTGCCCATATATCTGCTATTAATCATCCATGGAGCTGCAAGGGCTTTTTATGAACCAAATATTTTTGCAATATTACCTAATATTGTTAAACCAGAAATGTTTCCAAGATCAGTTACTTATGTAAATTTTTTTAATGAATTTGGATCATTGATAGGGCCTATTGTTGCTGGTCTATTGATAGCTATTATTGGTGGATGGGTTTATTTAATTGCCTTATTAAGTTTTTTAATTGCAACAATCAGTGCCTTCTTACTACCTGCGATAAATAATAGAGACACAAATATAAAAAGAATTACATTAAAAATAGTTCTGAGCGGCTTTGTTTATGTTTGGAAAACTAAAATCATTTTAGGAACTATGACAATAGATTTACTGGCGGTTTTATTTAGCACTATTATGGGAATGCTTCCAATTTTTGCGAGCGATATTCTTGAAATTGGTCCAGAGGGGCTAGGATTATTGCGAGCAACACCTTCAATGGGTGGGATTTTAGCGGCGATGCTTTTAACTCAACTACCACAAATAAAAAATGCAGGAAAAATGTTGATATATTCAACAATCGTTTTTGGAGTGGCCACAGCAATTTTTGCATATTCAACAATATTATGGCTATCCTTAACTATGTTAATAGTATACGGAGCTGCAGATATGGTTAGTAAAAATATCAGACATATAATGATTCCTACCATTACACCTGACAACATGAGAGGAAGAGTTATGTCAGTGCACTCTGTAACAACCGAAGCATCGGAAGAGGTAGGTGATTTTAGGGCTGGACTCATGGCTAGTTTTATCGAAACAGAGCTTGCAATTTTTATCGGAGGTGTATTTACAGTAGGATTTTCAATTATTTGGTGGTTTTTATTTCCAGAACTAAAAAATGTTAAATATATAAAAGATATCAAGAAAGAATGATCATTTTTAATTTTCTTTTTCTATTTTCAAGACTTCGTTTAAAGTGATAATAAATTCTTCTTTGTTTAATTTGTTTAGATGAAACTGAAAACCAACTCTCCCTAACAAAGATTCTTTTGTTGTTTTATTTTCAAAAGTTACCCAAGCTCCATCTCCATCATCTATATCATTATAGAGTGATAGTAATATTGTATCATTATCACTAGTTAATATTTCAACAGAAGTATCTACAAGACTTCTATCTATAGATTTCTCTTTTCTAATATCATCAAATTCTACCCACAAGGATCGTGTTACAACACTTTTCAAACCAATAGGTGTCCTTGTATCAGCTTTTAATTCAAAATCCTGAAGTTCAATAATGTTATTATTAGAAACACTCCTTCCAAAAATTAATGGAGTTCTTTGGCCTCTTTTCACCTGCATATTTACAAGATCTTCTGCTTGTACATCAATTAATCTAGTATCTATCCAATCAGATAAACCATCTGAAATCTTTAAGTCACTATGCACAAGCCAAGTTTGGTTGCTATCAACATCTCTAATATAAACCCCATTTCGACCCTTAGCCAATACATTAGGTCTAGTTTTACCAATCACAACAGAAACAACTGAATTATTATTAGAGTCTAATAACTCTAATAGATAAGATTTTGATTCTGGTAAACTCGGATCCTCAAGTCTTAATCTATCAAAAAGATCTGGTCTTCTTGTTTTAGCTTCTACCTTCGTCATATTTGAAATAGCAGTTAAATTAGCCTTTACTTTCTTTAAATTTGCTTCAAAATTATTATTTTCAGTTAACAGCCAACTGTCATCTTCTTTTTTTAAAATTGTTGATTTACCGCTTTGTTGTATTTTTATCTCACTAATATCATCTAACTTTTGTGACAAGTTTGTAAAATAGAGCGCACCAGAAACATCGTCTTTAATCCAACGAGACGATATAGAACTAGTTATCCCAGATATAATTATCAAAAAAATTGCTATTATTGATAATACACCAAAAAATCTTGGCGACATTTTTTATACTCCCAATCTTATCTTGCTTTTGCAGACCTATATCTACGTATTATAAAATATAAAAAACCGAATGAACAAAATAATATCGGCACACCAGCAATGTTAACTACTTTTATAATTAAATTAACACGATTTATATCTTCTCTTAAGTTCAACTTAACATCACGAAGTTCTTGCTGAACATCTTTTGCTTTTTGTCTAAAATTTTTAAACAAATCTAAATCTTCTTCACCTAAAACAACTGCACCACCTGCATTACTTTCTAAGCTCATCATTCTATCTTCAAGGACCTTTAATTCGCCAGCCAACAATCTTTCTTTTTCTCTAAATAGTTTTTCAGACTCAAGCTCAAGCTCTTCTATTAAAATAAAAGGTTTTTCAACAATACCTCTTGCTCTTAAAGATGCCAACGAGGATGCCCCACTAAGATTCTCCATTGCATTAATTACGAAGGCTGCATTATTTGCAAAAGGCGTAAGTAACTCTTCACCAAAATAATCTTTAACATTAACCCAAAATTGATCTTCTAAAAAATCAACATCAGCTACTAATATTACATTTATAACACCATCTTGAATATGATTAGCATTATTAATACCAAGTTTAACTTTTCTATTTAATTCTTCGTACAAAGATTCTGCTTGACCCTCAATACGAACCGCTAGGTTATAATTTATACCCGAAGGTTTAAAATCTTGTAGTAACTTATTTAAATCAGGGCGTGATTTAACATTCTCTTTGTCAATTTTCATTGATTGCTTACTAGTTGCAAAAAGGTTTTTTATATTTAAATTACTGTCAGGTGAAATATCAATAATACCAGAGGTAGTTAGATTAATAACATCGATACCACCAACAACAACATCATCAGGGTTAATATTTTCAGTAGTAAGGCCAAGTAAAGCTATGTAATTATTGTATACTCTTTCCCCACGGTCGCCGACTTGAGCCGGTCTTGCTAGTTTAATATCACCTGCAACATAATCTTTAGGTATCGACACACCCCATTTGCTTAATAATAAATCAATTTTTTTATCGTATCCAATTCCTGCAGCAACGGTAGTGGCAGGGTCTAGTGCGATAAGTATTTCGCCTCCATTCAATGCATATTGGTCTATAGCATAGAGAGTTTCTTCAGTTAAATTTAATGGCTGAACAATGAAAAGTACATCTATATTATCTGGAATTTTTTCAAGCTTAGCATTGTTTTCTCTATAATCTACAAGGGTTTCAATATCAAAAAATTCTCTTATTTGACCCATTATCTTCCAAGGCGGAGTTGCCCCACCTTGTGAGTCAATTACGCCATCAATTCCTAAACCTGATATAAAACCAACAACAGGTTTGTTATAATTTGCTAAACTAAAGATTCTTGAAGTGATATCATATTCTAGAAATTGATCTCTATCCAAATCCATAAAAGGCATTACCTCAATATCATCAATGATATTATTCGCAACCAGGCCGAAATAACCATATTCTCCATGTTCATTTAAGGGGATACCTCTAATATAATCAGCTATTGCTCTTTCTTCCACCTCAGAATATGGTTCAGGATTATAAAAAGAAACAATAAGCTTTCCTCCCGATATTTCTTGATACCTTTTTAATAGAGTTCTTAACCTCTCGTAATACAATTTAAATGGAGGATAGTTTTCTCCTAATTTTTGAGAATAATAAACCTTAATTTTTATTGGCTCATCGATAGATTTTAATGTTTCAATAGTACCGTCAGCAATTGTATAGAGTTTTTCTTGAGTTAAATCTATCCTCTGAGAACTTAAATAAGTTCCTACCAAAGAATTTAAACTTATAACAATAATAATTGCACTAATTATTGCGCCCCAAACATAAATTGATTTATTAAACATACTTTTCATAATCTACGCCAATATCTATTTTGCTTTTTTTAAATTTATTACCACTACATTAATAAATAACCAAAAAACTATTGTGGTAATATAAAAAACAATAGCCCTTGCATCAATTATACCCTTTGTGAATTCTTCAAAATAATCAAGAGAACTCATAGTATCTACTGCTAATAAAATGTAGCTCGGCATCCATCCTTCAAGCGCTTGTGTAACCGTTTCCAACCCACTCATAACGAATACAAAACAAGCAGCTGTGCTAACTACGAATGCAATAACTTGATTTTTTGTCATAGCAGATAACGCGGATCCAATGGCTAAAAATTGACCAGCCAATAACCAACTTCCTAGATAACTTGAAATTACAACACCATTATCCGGATTACCTAATATATTAATAGTAACCCATATTGGAAAAGTAAGAATAAGCGCAACTGCTATCATTAACCAAGCTGCAATAAATTTTCCAATAACCGCTTCCAGGGATGTAATTGGCAGAGTCATTAAAAGTTCTATCGATCCTGTTTTTCTTTCTTCAGCCCATAGCCTCATTGAAATTGAAGGTACTAATAAAACCAATAACCATGGGTGACTTTCAAAGAAGGGCGCAAGGTCTGCCTGTCCTCTTTCAATAAAAGCTCCTAAATAAAATGTAAAAGCAGCAGTAAGGCCACAAAAAATAGAGATAAAGATATAAGCAAGAGGTGTAGAGAAATACGCTTTCGCTTCTCTCTTAGCAATTATAACTATATTATTCATTTGAAATTCCAATTTCATTTGTAGTGAGCTTTCTAAAAGCATCATCAAGTCTTACTTGGTCAACCGAGATATCGCTGATTGGCAATTTATTATCCGCAATAACCTTTGCAACATCTGTAATAATTATCATATTTTCTTTTGGTAGAACCTTAAGATTAACATTGTGTTGGGTTTCTTCGTGAACTTCAATTTTACTTATTGACGACAATGTTAACAATAATCTTTTGCAGTTTTCTAGATTTTCAGGTCTTAGTTTTATATTCACAGCATTATGGTTTGCTAACTTAGATCTTAAGTCTTTTGCGGAACCATTTAATACAACATTACCTTTGTTAATAAGAATAACACCGGAACACACAGCATCGACCTCTTCTAATATATGAGTTGACACAATAACAGCTGTATCTCTAGATATTTCAGTTATTAATTGCCTAACGTGATGTTTCTGATTAGGGTCGAGTCCGTCGGTAGGTTCGTCTAAAATTAGTACCTTTGGCTCATGCATTATAGCCTGAGAGAGACCTACTCTTCTTTTAAAACCCTTAGAAAGAGTATCTATTTGTTGATTCAATACATGTTTGATTTGAGCTCTGTCAATTGCCTTGCTTATTTTCAAACTTCTCTCTTTGCCGCTTAATCTCCTCACATCCGCAATAAAGTTTAAAAAACCAATAGTAGTCATCTCTCCATAAGCAGGAGCTCCTTCGGGTAAATATCCAATCAATTTTTTTGCTTCTTTTGGATGTTTATTCATTGAAATACCGCAAATATGAGATGTACCCATATCAGGAGTTAAAAAACCTGTAGCCATTTTCATTGTTGTCGACTTACCGGAACCATTGGGCCCTATAAATCCTAGAATATCTCCTTTATCTACTGTCATGGATATACCGTTCACAGCAACAATATTTCCAAAAGATTTTCTTAAATTATCTAAAACAATAAAATTCGCCATAATTACTTTACTTCTATTCTATTCTGCTTGTTAAGATTAACAATTTATGTATTTATATGGTTAAGATATTATGAATAGCTTGTACATAATATAAACCAAAGTATTTAAAATAGTAAATTTAGCTCAACACCCTTTAAAGATAGGTTTTCTTTTTTGCATAAAAGCTTCCCTGCCTTCTTTATAATCCTCACTGTCAAAACATTCTTTTACCATGGTATCTAATTTTATAAAATTTCTTTCCGCGTCTTCTTTGCTAATCTGTGAAATTGTTTCCTTTGCTGTCATTATAGTAAGCGGAGCATTTTGAGATATTTTTTGTGCCAACTCTATTGTTGCATCTTCAAGATCTTTATTTTTAACAACCTTATTGACCAATCCAATTTCTAAGGCTTTTGATGCATCAAACTTATCACCTGTAAACAAAATTTGTTTTGCATAAGCGGGACCAACTAGATCGTTAAGACACTTTAAATTTTCATAATTATAAGCTAATCCTAACTTTGCAGCAGGTATAGCAAATTGTGAATCTTCAGAAGCTATGCGTATATCAGCGGAAATTGCAGTAGCAACCCCTCCACCAACACAAAATCCTTCAATCATTGCGATAATCGGTTTTCTGAAATTTTGCATAGCTACAGTTGCTTTAGCAGATGCTTCAGCATAAATTTTTTCCGCATCATGGTTGTTACGATTATTTTTAAACTCTGAGATATCTGCACCAGATATGAATGCCTTGCCTCCATTTCCTTTTAGAATAAGAACTCTTACCTCAGGATCAGAATTATATTCCTCAAAAACAACTGCCATCGCCTCTCTCATACTAAGAGACATCGCGTTTCTTTTTTCAGGATTGTTAATAATTAACCAACCAATTCCATTTTCTTTTTTAGCAATAATTTTATCTGTTTCTAGTATCATTATATTAACCTCTACCTTACCTAAGCTATTGCATTATTTGTTTTTAATTTATCAATATCTTTATTACTGTAACCAAACTCCTTTAAAACTTCTTCAAGATGCTCTCCAAGTTCTGGCGCCGGATATCTAAAATTTTCTGGCTGATCTGCATTAGATAAATTTATTGGCTGACGAACAACACTTAAATCTCCTAAACGTTTGTGTTTAACTTTATGTGTCATGCTAAGGTACTGAACCTGAGGATCTTCAAAAACTTGAGCAATATTATTTACAGGACCACAAGGTACCCCGACTTTATTCAACTTCTCAATCCAATATTCAGCTTTATGTTTAATAATTATTTTACTTATTTCATCGTTTAACATGTCACGATTTTTTAACCTTGATTCATCATCTTTATAATGACTATCATCTAAAAGATATTGTGCTTCTACAGACTTACAAAATCTAGAGAATAACTTGTCTCCAACAGCTGATATGTTAATACTCTTATCAGATGTCATATAACAACCTTGCGGTATCCCAGTTGGATGGTTATTCCCTGCTTGAATTGGAATTTCACCTTTTTGTAACCACTTCGAAGCTTGAAAATCTAACATGAATATAGCAGATTCTAACAATGATGTATGTACCCACTGACCTTCACCTGTATTTTCTCTATTTAAAAGAGCTAACAACAAACCTTGGGCCAAAAACATTCCAGCGCACAGGTCATTAATAGGTATACCTACTCTAACAGGCCCAGTCTCAGGGACTCCTGTAATAGACATCAACCCACCCATACCTTGAGCTATTTGATCTAACCCAGGTCTATCTTTATAGGGCCCATCTTGACCAAACCCAGATATACTTCCGTATATAATATTGGGGTTTATTTTTTTTATTGTTTCATAATCAATTTTAAGGCGATGTTTTACATCCGCTCTATAATTTTCAATAATCACATCGACTTTTGAAGCAAGATTCACAAACAATTCATAACCTTCTGGATTTTTTAAATCAATAGTTATACTTCTTTTATTCCGTTGTAAATTTTGAAAGTCAAATCCATCCCTGTGACCTGTTATATTTCCACCTTTTTGACCAGGTCTATCTGGCGGACTAACTTGTATAACATCCGCCCCCCAATCAGCCATAACTCTTGCAGCAGTTGGTCCGGCTCTCGCTATAGTTAAATCTAAAACTTTATATTTTGATAAAGGTAAGTTATTATTAGTCAATTGAGTTCTCCCACATATAAATAATATCTAATAATAAGGATATACGCATCTAATTCCAGATCCTTATATCTTTTATAAGATTATCAGTAAAGAAATTTGAACTATAAAAGTAAAAAATTAAAAATAATCTGACAAAAATATTACAAAAATATGACCAAAATATGTCCAAAAGTTATAGATTTGATAAAATTTTATCTAAAATATTAAAAAAAATATATATTAAATTAATACCAATAAAACAGATAACAATCTCATATTATAATTAATTTAATAAATTTAATAAATATAATAAGTAATTGTATTTAAATTGGAAAATAGTATTTATATATTATATTTTTCTATAAAACACAAAAAAAAATAAATGAAAATAAAAAAAAATATTTTATAAAAGTTACCAAGAGGTTAAAAAATAATTGACAGTTTGATTCTAATGTTGAATAAAAGTCATCTGGCATAGTTTCTAATGAAGGAAATTTTGTCAAACACACTAGTGTAAGTTTAATTTTAACCCTTAGGGAGGATATAATATGAAATCCACTACAAAACTAGTGCTTGGCGCTGCATTTGGCGGTCTAGCATTATCAATGGTTTCTACTACACCTGCTTCTGCGCTTACTGACCTTAACGTCATTACAGCGAACAATGGCTCATGCTCTATTTATGCACAGCACGTTGCTCGTCTTACTGGCTTAAACGAAGATAACGGCGTTGACGTAGATCTACTTAACTCAGAAACTACTATTCCTTACGTTGCATTCCTAGATACAGGCGATGCAGAGTATGTTATGCTTGATTCAGCTCAAGTACTACAAATGGCTAACTCAGGTCAACCAGGTTCAGTTGTTTATGAAGCATATAACTTTGCTTCAGAAGGCATCGTTGTTCCTGCTGATAGCCCAATTAAAGGCCTAGCAGATCTACCAGGTACTACAATTGGTCTAGCATCTGACCGTGACCAAATCACTACAATGATTGCTCTTGACTCAGTTGGTTTACCAGCAGATTCAATAACAACTGTTGTTGTTGGTGACGCGGGTCCAGTTATGGTTAACGCATTAACTTCTGGTAAAATCGATGGTTTTGCTGGCGGTTCATCTGACCGTGCTAACATACAAGCCGGTGGCGTTGCAATCCGTAACATTACACCAATGGCTGTGTCTGAAAACCCAGGTAACTCATTCGCTATGTGGAACTCACGTATGGACGAATTAGATACACCTACTGCTGGTTTCCTACGTGCTTGGGCAATGGCTCAACACATGGGTGTTTTAGATACTAAATTTGTTATCAGTGTTTGTGCTGTAGCTACACCAGAATTATTTGAAAATATGAAAACTGGTTCTGGCTTAATAAACTCATCTGCTTACATTTATCAGCTTCGTCGTACTAATAAATACGGTGAGCCTCGTAACTGGGTGTGGTCAAAAATCCAAGGTCCATATGTTGGCCTAGGCGAAATTGACGGCTACATTGATCCAGCAACATTTGTTGATCATCGTTTCATCGATAGAGCAAGTGACTGGGAAACAAAAGAAGTTATAGACGTAATCGAACGTTGGAAGGCTGCAAATCCTGACAAAGTATTAGGTTAATTCTATATACATCTAGTCTAAGAAAACCCGGTAGTTTTTAACTACCGGGTTTTTTTTATCTAATTTTAGATAATTTGATTCAAAAAAAACATATTTAACAAAAAATTATGCCAAAAAATAATAAAAATATAGGAATTGCAATTATAGGCTGCGGAAGAGTCGGCAGAATGCGCGGCAAGATTGCCAGTGAATTTCCAGGTATATCCTGGATTGGCCTTTGTGATACAAACAAAAAAGTAGGAGAAAAGTTAAAAGAAGATATTTCAGCAGATTATTTTACAACTGATTACTCTGATTTAATTAATAGGTCGGAAGTTGATGCAGTAATTATTGCAACCTCAACCTGGAGTCATTACGAACCTACATTGATAGCTATAGATAACAAACAGAAATTATTTATAGAAAAACCTATGGCGACAGATGCAATTCAATCATTAGAGTTATTAAAATTAATACAAGAAAATAAAATTGATGCTTGCCTTGGTTATACTCAAAGGTTTCGTAGACGCTTCATGGCTGTTAGAGAACGTGTAAGAACAGGTCAAATTGGAGATATTAGCTGCGCTTTTACAAGAGCTTTTATGAATTCGATGGCCCCTCTTAACGAAACACGACTTACTCAAGATAGAAGGTTTTTAACGCCAATGGTTGTTTCTGGTACCCATAGCCTAGATATGGCATTATGGATAATGGACGACATGCCAATTTCAGTTTATGCAAAATCATCTGATAAAATTCTATTCGATTCAGGTACAAAAGATGCTACATGTGGAATCTTTACACTAGCTAGTGGAGCTATATGGAGCATGAATATATCCTGGGCCTTACCTAAAATTTGGCCAGGAGCAAGTTATGGTCTAGAAATTGGGCTTGTTGGCACTAAAGGTGTTATTGACATTGAAGATACCCATAGAGATGTTATAATTGCAAGCGAATATGACCAAGGAAAAATATATAGACCAGAAGGAAGGGAGTCTGAGGTTACAAGAAATGTAGATTTTCTAACAAGTTTTCCACCTGGAGATATGTATAACGGAGAATTATGGGGGCCTATGAAAGAAGAAACATTTTCTTGGCTCCAGAGAATATGTTGCGATAAAGCAACACCACATGCCTCTGCAGAAGATGGCCATAGAAATCTAATGTTAACAATGGCGATGGACTTATCGGCGAAATTAGGGAAAGAGATTACTTTTCCTATAAGTGCCTATGATTTAATGGGCGGATTAACTGAATAATTATAAATCGAACTAGAAAGGTATGCATAATATGAAAATAGCAATTATTGGTACTGGTGCAAATGGCAGTTGCATAGCTGCGGATTTAACAAATGCAGGCTTGGATGTAACATTAATTGATCAGTGGCCAGAGCATGTAAAAAAAATGCAAGCTGACGGACTTAAGATTACTATGCCTAATGAAATTCTTGAAACAAAAGTTAAAGCTATAAATTTATGTAATGTGTGTACATTAAATGAGAAATTTGACTATATTTTTATAATTGTAAAAGCATATGATACGCGATGGATATGTTCGCTGATAGAACCTTATCTATCAGAAAATGGATTAGCCATAGGTCTTCAGAATGGAATGACAGCAAAAGATATTGAGAGCATAGTCGGTGAAAAGAGAACCCTTGCAGCTGTGGTAGAATTATCATCAGAAATATTTATACCAGGAGAAGTTAAAAGGAATACGCCACCAACCGGTACCTGGTTTGGCATTGGCAGTATGTCAGATTTCACAAAAGGTAGAGAATCAGAGGTTATTGAGATCTTAAAATTTTCTGGAAAGGTTTCGATAACCGAAAACATATTATCTGCCAAATGGATGAAACTTATTGTAAACGCAATGACTATGGGGCCAAGATCTTTAGTTGGACTTAAAGCAATGGAAGCAATGGAACTCGATGGTATGAGAGATCTTGCTCTAAAGTGTGGAGAAGAAGCATTAAATATTGGTCAAAAATTGGGCTATACAGTTGAACCAATATTTGGATTAAAGAGGGAAGATATTGAAGGCTCCAATCGATTGTTAGAGACTTTATTAGACAAAATAGTTAAAGATGTTGGACCACATGCAAAAGATGCCGTACTTCATGATCACCTCAAGGGTAGGTATAGCGAGGTCGATTTAATTAATGGCTTAGTTGCTGAAGAAGGACTTAGGTTAAATGCACATTGTCCTGCGAATAAACTAGTTTCCGATCTTACAAATAAAATTAAGAATGGTGAATTAAAACCAGATCCTAGTAACATGAAATATCTAAAAGATTACTAAGTTCAAGGTTTTTCAATGATCATTGATATTCCTTGGCCAACACCAATACACATTGTACACAATGCGTTATTGTAACCTTTTTCTGACATCTCAATCGCGGCACTAAGTGCAATCCTAGCTCCAGACATTCCAAGAGGATGGCCAAGTGCAATTGCGCCACCATTTGGATTTACCTTATCTGAATCAGATTCTACGCCAAGCAAACTCAAACAAGCCAGTGACTGTGCTGCGAATGCTTCGTTTAACTCAATTAAGTCAATATCACCTATACTCATGTTTAGCCTTTTAAGAAGTTTATTTGTTGCTGACACAGGACCTATACCCATAATACGAGGGTCTACACCTGCAGTGGCTCCTCCAGATATTCTGGCAAGAGGATTTAATGAATATTTCTTAACCGCATCCTCCGATGCTATTATCAGCGCAGCAGCTCCATCATTCACGCCTGAAGCATTGCCTGCGGTAATTGATCCACCTTTTTTAAATGGCGCAGGTAAAGACGATAGTTTATCAAGAGTAGTCTCTCTAGGATGCTCATCATCAGCGAATATTATATCTTCACCTTTTCTTTGAGGAATAGATATTGGGGTTATCTCAAGCTCAAAACGGCCATTATTTTTTGCAAAGCTTGCTTTTTCTTGACTTCTTAAGGCATATTTATCCTGATCTATGCGTGATATATTAAATTGTTCTGCAACATTTTCAGCTGTTTCAGGCATTGATTCAGTTCCATACATTGCTTGCAGCTTTTTATTAATGAAACGCCATCCAATTGTTGTGTCTTCTATATTATTAACTCTACTAAAAGCGGTCTGAGCCTTGGCCATAACAAATGGAGCCCTAGTCATACTTTCAACCCCACCAGCAATAATTAAATCAGATTGGCCTGCTATTATCGATCTTGAAGCTATTAATATTGCATCAAGCCCTGATCCGCATAATCTGTTAACAGTATTACCCGTAACGGTAGAAGGTAATCCTGACAAAAGAATAGCCATTCTTGAAACATTTCTATTGTCCTCGCCCGCTTGATTTGCACAGCCCAATATTACATCATCAATTTTTTCTGGATCAATCTGTTTATTTTTAGCCATTAATTCTCTTATTACATGCGCAGCCAAATCATCTGGCCTTACGGTTGATAGAGCTCCACCAAATCTTCCAATCGGGGTTCTAGTACCCCCACATATATAAGCGTATGTCATCTCATAATTCCTTCTTCACTATTAATTTAATTAAACTTAATTTTATCTAGATTTTTGACCAAATAAAATCTTTTGTGCCTCTTTATCCTTGGATAAATCATGCCTTCTTTCTTTACCTAAGTTAATTCCTCTTTGAACCGCAGGACGACTTAACATTAATTCAGACCATTTCTTTAGATTAGGAAAATCATCTAGATTTTGACCTTTACGTTCTGGATTTAATACCCATCCAATACAGGCCATATCTGCTATAGAATATTCAATTGCAAGATACTCTCTATCTGCTAATCTTTTATCCATAACACCGTAAAGTCTATTAACTTCATCAGTGTAACGTTCTACTGCATAATCTAATGTATTTGAAGCATAATTTCTAAAATGATGAGCTTGCCCTCCCATAGGGCCTAATCCTCCCACTTGCCAGAAAAGCCATTGGTCAACTTCTACTTTTTTTTTCTCGTCAGATGGATAAAATTTACCAGTTTTTCTTCCCATGTATTGTAATATTGCTCCAGATTCAAATACTGATATGCCTTGGTTATCCGGTCCGTCTGGGTCTACAATTGCTGGCATTCTGTTGTTTGGAGAAATCTTTAAAAAACTTTCTGTAAATTGCTCCCCCTTCCCTATATTCACATAATTTAAATTATAAGGATATCCTGTTTCTTCAAAATAAATACTAATCTTAAATCCATTTGAAGTAGGCCAATAATATAATTCTACAGGTTTTTTATCTGAATAATCGGTCATGGTATCTTTGTCTTTCGTTTATATTATTTAATAATATTATTATACATTATTAATAATTAATGTTAATCGTTTTTAAATACAGAAATTGATATAATGAATAATCATTAGGAATTAAATGAAATCAATAGATTGGCTTAGACTGGTATTCCTATCTCTCTTGTGGGGAGGATCTTATATATGGATCGAACTAGCCTTAGTTAGCACATCACCTGTATCTATTGTATTTATTAGAATATCCGTTGCAGCTATTTGCCTTATAATATTCTGTGTGATAACAAAAATAAAATTAAATTTAAACAAAGACTTAATAATAATATTTTTTATTATGGGTCTATTAAATAATGTAATACCTTTCAATTTAATCGCTTGGGGGCAAACCCAAACAACTGCAAGCGTTAGCTCTATATTAAATGCAACAACTCCCCTATTTACCGTTATTGTGGCAAATTATTGGCCAAATGGCGAAAAAGCTACTATCGCTAGAATTAGTGGTGTTTTGCTCGGTATAATTGGCGTTACAGTGTTAATAGGATTTAATATGAGCGATATGAGTAACTCTGTATTAGGCCAATCAGCCATACTAGTAGCAGCGATATCGTATGCATTCTCTGCATTAGTGGGAAAGAAATTAAGATCAATAAACCCAATTTTAGCTGCAGCAGGCATGTTGACTGCTTCAAGTATATTTTTCCTACCAATTGTATTAATGATTGAAAACCCTTTCCTTATTGAAATAAACCAACAAACTATAATTCCATTACTCGGACTATCAATTCTTTCAACGGCTATTGCCTATATAATTTTCTATAAATTAATTGCCAGCATTGGTTCTAACGTTATGCTTGTAACGCTCCTAATGCCTATAAGCGCTATATTAATGGCAATAATATTTCTAAATGAAAAACTTCAATACCAACATATATTTGGTTTAATACTTGTTTTAATAGGACTATTACTAGTTGACGGTAGAATTTTAAAAATATTCAAGTCATCCTAATTTTAATTTATCTCTTAAAATTTTATTTACATTAGCTGGGTTAGCTTTTCCTGCAGTCTCTTTCATAATTTGACCAACAAACCATCCAATTAATTTTGGTTTCTCTAGCAATTCAGCAACTTTATCAGGATTCTCTAAGATAACTTTATCAACCACAACTTCAATTGAAGCCATATCTGTTATTTGACTTAAACCTTTTTCTTCAACTATCTTCTTTGGCATCTCTTTTGTATCTAACATAATCTCAAATACATCTTTAGCCAACCTGCCGGACAATGTCTTGTCACTAATAAGATCTATCAATTGACCTAAGGATTCAATGGTAATTGGTGAATTTGCAATATCAAGACTTAATCTATTTAAAGAGGCAAATAATTCACCAGTAATCCAATTTACAACTAATTTAATGTCCCTTCCCTTAGCAACTCCTTCAAAAAACTCAGAAGAAACTCTATCTGCAACCAGTATACTTGCGTCGTAAGAAGTTAAACCATAATCGTTTATAAAACGTGCTTTCTTTTGATCAGGTAATTCAGGTAATTCAATTGCTACTTGTTTTATAAAATCATCGCTCAAATATAAAGGTAATAAATCTGGATCTGGAAAATATCTATAATCATGCGCCTCTTCCTTACTTCTCATAGCTCTTGTTTTCCCTGTAGCGGAATCAAATAAACGAGTCTCTTGATTAATGATCCCACCCTCTTCTAAAATATCAATTTGTCGTCCTGCCTCATAATCAATAGCCTGACCAATAAACCTTATTGAGTTGACGTTCTTTATTTCACATCTTATACCCAAAGCGTCACCTGGTTTTCGAACAGAGACATTAACATCTGCACGCAAAGATCCTTGTTCCATGTTTCCATCACACGTCCCTAGATAACGAAGAATTGTTCTTAATTTCGTAACAAAGGCCTTAGCTTCCTCTGCACTCCTAAGGTCTGGTTTTGTAACAATTTCCATTAAAGCGACGCCTGATCTATTTAAATCAATATATGAATAATCTTGGCTTAGATCATGAATTGATTTTCCAGCATCCTGCTCTAAATGGAGCCTTTCTATGTTAACAACAATTGATTCTTTGTCTTTAAAATCTACAGCCACTTCACCCTCTCCAACAATTGGATATTTGAATTGAGAGATCTGATATCCTTGCGGTAAATCAGGATAAAAATAATTTTTTCTATCAAAAACAGAAGTGTTATTAATTTTTGCTTGCAGCCCTAAGCCTGTTTTTACCGCCTGCCTGACGCATTCTTCGTTAATTACAGGAAGCATACCCGGCATAGCAGCATCAACCAGGCTTACTTGTGACATTGGATTAGATCCAAATGATGTTGAGGACCCTGAAAATAACTTGGAATTTGAAACAACCTGGGCATGGATTTCTAATCCAATAATTATTTCCCATGAATCTATTCCTCCTTGTACTAGGTGCCTTACTTCATTTGTAGTTATTATTTCTGACATATTTCATCCGTTAATTAACATTAATAGTCTATTTCTCAATCCACCATTGAGCAGGGTTAGGAAATGTTCCCCTGCAGTCTTCAATAACAGAACCTATTGAGAAAAGATCGTCTTCACCAAATCGCTTTCCAATTAATTGTAGACCCATCGGCAAACCATCTTTGTCAAGACCACTTGGAATAGATATAGCAGGCAAACCTGCCATGTTCACAGGTACAGTAAGCATATCATTTAAATACATTGTTACTGGATCATCAAACTTTTTTCCAATATTAAATGCTGTAGTTGGAGTTGTTGGTGTCATTATTGCGTCGACGGTATTAAATGCGTTATCAAAATCATTTGAGATCAGTTTTCGTGTCTTTTGTGCTTTCAAGTAATATGCGTCATAATAACCTGCAGACAAAACATAAGTTCCCATCAATATACGTCTTCTTACTTCTTCGCCAAAACCGTCTGACCTTGAATCTGAATACATTTCATCTAGATCTTTACGGTGGACCCTCTCTCCATATCTAACGCCATCATACCTAGCAAGATTAGATGAAGCTTCAGCAGGCGCAATTATATAATAAGCAGGTAAGGCATACTTTGTGTGGGGGAGAGAAATGTCAATTATTTCCGCCCCTTCGCTTTTTAACCAACTTATACCATCCTCCCAATTTTTTTCTATATCAGCGTCTAAACCCTTTATTTTATATTCTCCTGGAATTCCGATTCTTTTGCCTTTTATATTTTTATTGATATTCGTTTCATAATCTGGAACAGATAAATCTATGCTTGTGGAATCTTTTACATCATAGCCAGCCATACTTTTTAACATAATCGCTGAATCGACAACTGTTTTTGTAATTGGGCCCGCTTGATCCAATGAAGATGCAAATGCAACAACCCCCCACCTTGAACATCTTCCATAAGTTGCTTTCATACCTACGGTACCTGTAAAAGAAGCAGGTTGACGAATAGACCCTCCTGTATCGGTAGCAGTAGTTGCGGCGCTTAAAGATCCAGAAACAGCAACAGCTGATCCACCTGAAGAACCCCCAGGTACCAACGGCATGTCGTCATTTTTTCTTTTCCAAGGATTAATTGATGGGCCAAAATAACTAGTCTCATTCGACGAACCCATAGCAAACTCATCGTTATTTAGCTTACCTAACATCACACAACCATCGCTCCACAAATTATTGGTTATCGTTGACTCGTAGGTTGGAATAAAGTTTTTTAATATTTTACTACCGGCTGTTGTTCTGACATTTTTTGTACAATATAAATCTTTTATGGAAAGAGGTATTCCTTCTAGATTACGAGATTCATTTTTTGATATTCTATTATCACTCTCTTTAGCCATAGAAATAGCTTTATCAGGAGTAACGGTAATAAAAGCATTTAATGCTTTAGCTTTATCTATTTCATTAAGATAAGTTTCTGTTAGCTCTATCGCTTTGAATGATTTATTTTGAAGGCCATCTCTAATTTGCTTCAAATTTAGATTTTTAATATCTATCATAACGGTTACTCAATCACCTTAGGAACAAGAAAAAATCCATCCTCAGTCATTGGTGCGTTCGATAAAATATCATCTACTATATTTCCATCGCTAATAACATCTTTTCTTAAATGCAAAGTATTGTTAACGTTGCTTGTCATTGGAACAACGTCAGTAGTATCTATTTCATTCAGCTGTTCAACCCACTTGATAATCGAATTAAGCTCAGAGCTTAATTTAGTGATCTCATTTTCTGATATTGTAATACGAGAAAGAGTAGCTATTTTTTTTACTATCTTTTCATCTATGGACATAATATTCTCATTTAGTTTACTGTCAGCTAATGTTAAATAATTTTAAATTAATAAAGACAAATTATTATTAAACGGCTTAGAATGCTTTTAATAAAACTTACAATATAAATTGTATATAATATTATCGTATAAAATTAAACGTAAAATTAAAAAAAATGATAATCGAATCTATAGAAGAAGCAAAAATACATTTAAAACCCCATAACAGGGTAATTGGATTAGACTTAGGATCGAAAACTATAGGTGTCGCTTTATCTGATCAATCGATGACAATAGCGAGTCCATTAAAAGTTATTAAAAGGACTAAATTCTCTCAGAATTTAATTGAATTACAAGAGATAATCAATAAATTTAATATCTGCGGAATTATTTTAGGGTGGCCACTAAACATGAATTCAACAGAAGGCCCGAGAACCCAAGCAACGAGAGCATTCGCAAGAAATTTAGAAAAATCAATCGCGTTACCAATTATTTTTTGGGACGAAAGGCTTTCTACAGTTGCAGCCGAGAAGGTGCTTATTGAAGCTGATGTCAGCAGAAAAAGAAGGCAATTGCTGATAGACAAGATGGCTGCAACATATATTCTGCAAGGGGCGCTTGATAGGCTCAATTATTTCCAAAGAAAATGACTTACAAGTCAACAGGAAAGTTATGTTCTCTGCTTTTTTCCATAATCATTAAATTTTCAAGTCCATCTTTATAAGTCGAATTTGGCTCTGCATTGCGGTTAATGGAATCAATAAAATCACTGACCTCTTCAAAAAAAGAATCGCATGGATTTATATCAACTTTTTTACCATTTCTAAAAATGATCTCATCTGTAACAATTCCAAAAACATTTTCTCCTACAATGCTCTCTGTTTCAGAATATACCTCAATCCTATTAGCTCTTGGCAAAATCGCAGCTGCGGTGATTTCTGCGAGTAATTTATCTTTATATTCAAAAATAATATTACTAATTTCATCATTTGGCCCTCCATATAATGGTGAGGTATAGCTTGCACATATAGAAGAAGGGTTACCAAAATACCACCTCCATATATCTATCATATGGGTTCCTGTAGCGCTTAAAGCCCAAAAAGCTGACTGTTTTCCTATAGCTCTCCAACCATTTGGATCGTTTTGAGGTGTTGTAACAAAAGCTCTGGCATATCTAATCTGTCCAATTTCATTATTTTTTATAATATTTTTTATATATTTTAGACCCGCATTAAATCTATTGTTAAAACCCATTGCAAAAATAATTTTAGATTTTTCAATCTCAGCAATCATTTCCAAGCAACTGTTTACTGATGTTGACATAGGTTTTTCACATAATACATGTTTTCCAGAGCGACAAGCTTTTATAACCTGTGATTCATGCATTGCATCAGGGGTACAAACTATAACAGCGTCTACTAAGGGGTCTTTTAACAAAAGATCAATATCGGTATATACGGAATTTATGCCATGTTTTTTTGCAAACTTTTCACCTCTAAGCATATCTCTACTTAAAATAGAGACAATCTTAGCGCCATTAGCCTTTGAAATAGCTGGTATAAATCCAACTTCAGCTATTCTTCCAGTACCAATTATCGCAATACCAATAGACATAATATTATTCACTTTCCATGCAAAAATTTAATTTATTAATTAAAAAATTATATAATACAAATATATATAAGGAAAATAAAATAAAATAAAAATGTTGCAGAATTTTCACAGGATGGTTATAAACTATATTTTTAATGGAAAGTACATTAAAAATAGAACCTATAAATTTTAATTCTAGGCATTTGCTTGGAGTTGAAAATCTCTCATTAGATGAAATTAATTATCTCCTAAAATTATCTGAAAAATGGCTTGAAATTGGTAGAAAATCTAAGAAAAAACACGAAACTCTTAGGGGTCTAACGCAAATAAATCTATTCTTTGAGCCCTCTACTCGAACACAAAGCTCGTTTGAATTGGCCGGGAAAAGGTTAGGTGCAGATGTCATCAACATGTCAATAAGTCAATCCTCTGTGACAAAAGGTGAAACTTTAATTGACACTGCAATTACATTAAACGCCATGAAGCCAGATATACTTGTTATCAGACATGCTGCAGCTGGTGCAGCTGAATTATTATCACAAAAAGTTGACTGTTCGGTTATTAATGCAGGCGATGGATCTCATGAACATCCTACACAGGCCCTTCTTGATGCATTAACAATTAAAAGGAATAAAGGGAAAATAGAAGGTCTGAAAATATCAATTTGCGGTGATATTCTTCATAGTCGAGTTGCAAGATCGAACTTACTTCTTCTTTCAAAATTAGGAGCTGAAGTTAGCCTGGTCGCTCCATTAACGCTCCTTTCTGATTATATGTCATCATATGGTGCAAAAATATATACAAGCATGGAAGAGGGAATTAAGGATGCAGACGTTATAATGATGCTTAGATTGCAAAACGAGAGAATGAGCGGATGTTATTTACCTTCTGCAAGGGAATATTTTAAATACTTTGGTCTTACAAGTGATAAATTATCAAAAGCCAATAAAAATGCCATAGTTATGCATCCTGGTCCAATGAATAGAGGGGTTGAAATTGATAGTGAGGTAGCTGACAATACGCAAAGCGTAATAATAGATCAAGTTGAAAATGGAGTGGCTGTTAGAATGGCGGTTTTAGAAGCTCTAACCTTATCGAATAACAGGGATTAAAATTATGGATAAAAGATATTCTAATATTGTTTTTCATAATGCTAGATTAATAGACCCCTTAACAAACCTTGATAAAATGGGAAGCCTACTTGTTACAGACGGTATAATAAACGATATAAAAATTGGCGAGTTATATCCAAAGTCAGATAACGAAAGTAAAGTCATTGACTGCAAAGGCAATGTCCTCTCACCAGGTTTAATTGATATGTGGGTATTTGCAGGAGAACCTGGTTACGAGCACATTGAAACACTCGAGGGCGTTAGTCATGCTGCTGCATCAGGAGGAATAACAACATTAGTTTGTAGGCCTGATACTAATCCAATAATTGATGATGTTGCGTTAGTTGACTACATAGAAAGACGAGCGAAAGAAAAATCTCTTATAAATATTCATCCAATTGCTGCTCTAACAAAAGGTTTTAAAGGAATTGAAATGACTGAGATAGGGCTACTATCTGAAGCTGGAGCTCTAGCGTTTTCAGATGGATATAATGAAATCAAGAATGCTAGAGTTATGAGAAATGCGCTTATCTACGCAAAAAATTTCGATGCCCTAATTATGCAACATAATCAAAATAAAGATTTATCCGATCATGGCGTGATGAACGAAGGGAAAGTTTCTCTGAGATTAGGATTACCCGGATCACCTGCTGCTTCAGAAATAATATCACTTGAGCGTGATCTTAGATTACTAGAACTAACAAAATCGAGATATCATGCCTTATCAATCTCAACGAGAGGTTCTTTGGATGTGATTAAGAAAGCTAAAGAATTACAACTTAACGTAACCACTGGAATTTCGATTAATAATTTAATGTTAAATGAAAACGATATAGGTGCTTACAGAACTTTCCATAAGCTAAGACCACCTCTCAGAACAGAAGAAGACAGAGTTTCTATGGTTGAAGCGCTATCCAATAGCGACCTCTTGGATGTTATTATTTCAAGTCATGATCCTCAAGATACAGAAACTAAAAGAAGACCCTTTATTGAGGCTGGTTACGGAGCAGTTGGGCTTGAGACGTTATTACCAGCAGCATTATCAATTTATCAAGAAAACCTTATATCCTTGCCAAAGTTATTGGAAAAGATGACAATTAACCCAGCAAAAATACTTAAATTAGATACAGGCAGAATAGCAAAAGGCTATCCAGCTGATATTGTATTATTTAATCCGGATACCCCATGGGTTGTAATAGCTGAAAATCTTATCTCTAAATGCAGAAATACAGCATTTGAGAAAAAGAAAATGCAGGGGAAGGTTGTTATGACCATGGTTAATGGTAAAATAATATACGAAGCTAAATAAATTTTATGTTTGAAAATCTCTTAAATCAAATACTCAATTTAAATACTTTATATGTTTTCTTATTTTGTTATTTATTGGGATCAATGCCATTTGGCTTAATATTATCAAAATTTTTCTTTAACATTGATATCAGGTCAATAGGTTCGGGTAATATTGGCGCTACAAATGTTTTAAGAACTGGAAATCGATCCCTAGCAATAATTACATTGATTTTAGATATAGGAAAAGGTTCAGCTTCTGCATTAATTGGCCTAATATACCTGCCAGATTTTGCGATATTTCTTGGATTTTTAGCCTTTATTGGCCATTTATTTCCAGTCTGGTTAAAATTTAAAGGCGGAAAGGGAGTCGCTACATTCTTAGGGGTATTTATTGTGCTAAACCCCTATTCTGCAATAATTTTTATTGCGCTATGGATTGTTATCTTCAAGATCCACAGATACTCTTCTCTTTCCAGCATATTAGCATCTATAAGCATTCCTTCAAGTATCCTTCTACTGCACTTATATAATTTACACACTTATAAAGAAATTTATGTTTTTATGACATTTTCTATATTCATGGCCATAATTTTAATATATAGGCATTATGATAATATAATTAGATTGCTGAACAAAGAAGAAGATAAATTTAACAAACAATAAAATTTAAAAGTAGAAAAATGATATTAGTAATAGTTGAGTCACCTGCTAAAGCCAAGACGATAAGCAAATATCTTGGATCAAAATACAAGGTTATAGCCTCTGTTGGTCACGTTCGCGATCTACCTTCTAAAAATGATTCTGTTGTTCCTACAAATGAATTTGAAATGAAATGGAAAACCGATCCAAAGAAAATAAAAACAATTAATGAAATAAATGAGAGCTTAAAAAAAGCAGAAAAATTAATTTTAGCAACGGATCCAGACCGCGAAGGTGAGGCTATTTCATGGCATATTCTTGAAATCTTAAAAAAGAAAAAAACCCTAAAAGACAAACCCGTAGAACGTGTTGTTTTTAATGCCGTAACAAAAGATTCCGTCTTAAGCGCAATGAAAGCGCCAAGGGAAATTGATATTAATCTCGTTGAAGCCTATAAAACAAGATTATCCTTAGATTATTTAGTTGGATTCACTCTATCTCCAGTCCTATGGAGAAAATTACCAGGAACTAAATCAGCGGGAAGAGTGCAATCAGTTGCGCTAAAGTTAATTTGCGAACGCGAGATGGAAATTGATATTTTCAAAAAAGAAGAATATTGGACAATTGAAGCCTTTTTAAAAAATGGAAAATCAAAAAACTATATTAAATCGATTTTGGTATCTAGAAATCAAAATAAACTTGAAAAATTTGATATAAAAAATAAAGAAGACGCTGAAAATATAACTGACACTTTAGTTGGCAAAGACTTTAGTGTGCATGATATTAAAAATAAAAAGGTTAAAAGATACCCCAAACCTCCATTTACCACATCTACACTTCAACAAGAAGCTTCACGTAAATTAGGGTTTAGTGCAACAAGAACAATGGAGATAGCCCAACGATTATATGAAGGTGTCAATGGAACAGAAGGTCTTATAACTTATATGAGGACTGATGGCGTTCAAATAGATGCAAACGAAGTATCAAATATAAGAAAAGAAATCGAAAATGGCTTCGGAAAACAATATATTCCTGAAAAAATGAATATATACAAAACAAAAGCAAAAAATGCTCAGGAAGCACATGAAGCTATAAGGCCTACGGTAATAAACAGAAGTCCAGAATCTATAAAAATTCATCTTGATTCAGATCAGTACAAATTATACGAACTCATTTGGAAAAAAACATTAGCAAGTCAAATGCAAAATGCTGAAATCGAGCGAACTACCGTAGATATAGAAATTATCGGTAATGATAAAATTAAAAATATTTTTCGTTTAAGCGGTCAAGTTATATTGTTTGATGGATTTCTATCTGTGTATAACGAGAATATAGAAAGTGATGAAGATGGTGACGAAAAAATCTTACCGATCTTTAAAAAAGATGAAACCTTGGAGTCTAAAGAAATTTTAAGTACACAACACTACACAGAGCCACCTGCAAGATATAGTGAAGCTAGTATAATAAAAAATATGGAAGAAATAGGCATAGGACGACCATCCACATATGCAAGCATTATATCAAAATTAATTGCAAGAAATTATATGACAATTGATAAAAAAAGAATCATACCAGAAAGCAATGGAAGACTTGTTACAGCATTCCTTGAAAGCTTCTTCAATAAATATGTAGAATATGACTTTACGGCAGAATTAGAAGAAAAATTAGATTTAATTTCAAATGGTGATTATACAAGACTGGAATTGCTTAATGAATTTTGGAACGGCTTAGAGGCTGATGTCAAAGAAATAGCAGATGTAAGAATAACTGCTGTATTAGATAAATTAAATGATAAATTAGAACCTTATATATTCCCAGCAGACAAAACAAATCCGAGAGCATGTCCTGCCTGTAGCAATGGTGAACTTGGTCTAAGAACTTCTAAAAATGGAGCTTTTGTAGGTTGTAGCAATTATCCAGAATGCAAACACCTGCAACCCCTGTCAAATAAAAATGGTGACGAAATATTGGGAAATAAAATTATCGGAATAGATCCAAATACCGGTAAGGAGGTAACTTTAGAAAAAGGAAGATATGGGTTATATTTAGAAATTAGCAACGAAGATGAAGATGTAAAACCAAAAAGAGCAAGCCTACCGAAAAATGAAGATCTCGATAAAATGACAATTGAAAGAGCTTTGTTATTATTATCCTTACCACGAACAGTTGGAATAAATCCTGAAACCGGGAACCCTATTTTAGCAGCCATCGGAAAATATGGACCTTATGTACAAACAAATAGAACTTTTGCATCGTTAGCTAGTATAGATGATGTTTTTACTGTCGGACTAAATCATGCAATTTCATTATTGGCAGAAAAAGAGAAAAAAGGGAAAAAAAATGAAATCAAAAGCCTTGGCGAACATCCTGTTAGTAAATCTATTATAACGGTAATGACAGGAAAATACGGCCCTTATATAAAAATTGATAAAACCAACGTAACCATTCCTAAAAATATAGAACCCGAATTAATTACGCTCGAGGAAGCTTTGAAGTTGATAGAAGAGAAAAAAGCAATCAAAAAGAAGAAATAACACAATGGATGCAGATGTTATACCAAGAGAATCAGCAAGCCTCATAGTAATAAGAAAAAATAGCAATTCAATAGAAATTCTTATGGGAAAACGCAACTCTTTCCATAAATTTATGCCCAATAAAATAGTATTCCCCGGCGGGAAGTTAGATGAAATTGATGTAAAGGTAAGCAATCAAGTAAAAAAACTACCAGAATTTAAAAAATTACTTTCCTCAGATATTCAATTAAAAAATCATCTCGCTCATTATTTTTGTGCGCTAAGAGAAGCTTACGAAGAGACGGGTGTAATTATCGGTTGTGACAATTATAGTTTTCTTAACGATGATAATAATAAATTAAGAAAATTATCAGATTATCCTCGCGTAGGTAATATTAAATTAATAGCTAGGGCAATTACACCCCCTCATTCCAGGATACGCTTTGATAATAGATTTTTCCTTGTAAATTCAAAATATATAACAAAGTATAGTCGTGTTAATTCTAATGAATTACTTGATATTGACTGGTACAACTTGGACAAGGCGATAAACCTTGATATCCCTCCTATTACAAAGCGAATATTAAAATTACTTAAAATTAATATTAGAATATCGGAAGAGCGTAATTATAGAAATATTAGCATCCCTTTATATTACACCAGTAAAAACAAAAAAAAAGTAAAATGGTTACAGCGTTAGCTTGACATATATAGGCAATCTACTTTATTACATATAATTAGTTAAATTAAATGTGGATATAATAATGGCTAAAGCAGCAAGCATTAAAATTAAATTAGAAAGTACCGCAGGTACTGGATATTTTTATGTAACAAAAAAGAATTCAAGAACATTAACTGAGAAATTTGTTGTAAAAAAATATGACCCAGTTGCAAGAAAACACGTTGAATTCAAAGAAACAAAAATTAAATAATTTTCTTTAAATTATGAACCTCAATTTATAATTGAAATAGTTGGCTGGTTGCATGCAATCTTCTTATGGAGGAGGCCATGTACAATTACAAACAACCAACCCTAAACCCCACGGACCCAGGAGATGCGGCGGACCTGAGCAACTCCGTAGGGAAACCCTTAAAAACAGAAGTTGGTTATTAAATTTATAAAAAAAATAAATTTCTAGATGCAATATAATACATAAGGTTTAAAATAAAAACTTTTTATTTAATTAAATATAAAATTCTTAATTTTAACCTAAATATTCATTAACTTTATCTAAGAAAGGTTGCATTGATATCGGTTTGGACATGTAACCTTCACATCCTAAGGCAAGAATTTTATCTTTATCCTCTTGGAGGGCAAAAGCTGTTATTGCTATAATAGGGATATGAGATAAACTGCTGTCTTCTTTAACCCACTTTATAATATCAAGACCAGATATTTTTGGTAATTGTATATCCATAAGTATTAAATTTGGCATATTAACTTGTATGAGATTAAAAGCAGCAAGAGACTCTAAGCATTGTATTACCTCGCAATCTATTGTAACTAAAAGATCGTTAAATAGTTTCATGTTAAGTTCATTATCTTCAACAATAAGAACTTTTCTATTTTTTATAGACATCTAATTTTCATTTAATTTAAGTTAATATTTCATAGCACGGGTTATCTAAATGGTATTATTATACAAATATATATTTTAGATATTTGTATAATAATACAAACAGATATAAAATATATTTTAAAATACCTATAAAATAATTAATATTTAATAAAATTACCAAGAGCAAAGAAAAGTAAATTTTTATGTCAGATAGAATAGTAAAAAAATTAGAAAAAAAAGGAATTAAATTACCTATTTCTCAAAAATCTATCGGCCTTTATAAGGCCTTACAATATATCAGGAAATTTATTATTTATATCAGGGCGGCTAGCAATTGTTGATGGTAAGCTATAAGTTGCCATTCCCTACCCCTTGACGCCTCTGTTGAAATTGACGCAATATTTGAAATTCTATGATAAAAAATTAAGGAAAAAAATATTACAATTAATAAAATTACAATAGAAGATAGCGCTTCTAATATAGAAGCTGTCGAATGGAATCGGTTAAAAATTAAAAATCCATTCATGTCATATGAATTTATAAGCTCGCTGGAAGAATCAGGCTGCGTATCGAAGGAAACAGGTTGGAATACACAGCATATAATAATGAAGAATAATGAAAATAAAATCTTAGGAATCGTGCCTTCTTATATAAAATCACATTCATATGGTGAGTATGTATTTGATCAATCATGGGCTGAATTCTATGACAAACTTGGCCTAAATTATTATCCTAAATTACAGTCCTGCATCCCATTCACTCCTGTTACAAGTAACAAGTTATTATTAAGCGAAGATGCAAATAATGCAGATATAAATCAATTAGTTTTATCAATAAAATCTATTGTAAATAATGAGCGTTTATCAAGTGCTCATATCACATTCTGTACAAAAAATGAGATAGATATTTTGCAAACAAATAATTTCTTGCAAAGAACAAGCCAACAATTCAGATGGGAAAATAATAACTACCAGACATTTGATAATTTTTTAGAAAACCTAACTTCCAGAAAAAGAAAAATGATACGTAAAGAAAGGAAACACGTTGAAAACAATGACATCAAAATAGAAATAATATCAGGAAAAAATATTACAGAAGAATACCTTGATATTTTCTATAACTTCTACAAAGATACCTGTAATAGGAAATGGGGACACGCTTATTTGAGCAGGGAATTCTTTAATTTAATTGCAGAAAAAATGTCTAGTAAAATGATGTTGGTATTAGCTCGCTATGGATTGAATTATATTGCTTCAAGTTTGCATATAATTGGAGAAGATAGACTCTACGGGAGATACTGGGGCGGTGAGAAACATGATAGTTTTTTACATTTTGAGCTGTGTTTCTATCAGGCTATTGAATATGCTATTAGAAATAAATTACAATATATTGAAGCTGGAGCTGGCGGTTACCATAAAATATCAAGAGGTTATGTGCCTATTTTAACTTATTCAGCGCATTACATGAATATTCCTGAGATACATTCTGTTATTAAGGATTATTTGACAAAAGAACGTGAGCTAAACAATTCAAATCTTGAAGAATTAGAAAATAGCCTGCCCTACAAAAAAATATTATAAGGAAACAGAATGATTAAATATGATGAAAGAAATATTTTTTTAAAAATTATTAAAAATGAAATACCTTTCATTAAAGTTTACGAAGATACAAACACAATAGCAATTATGGACGCCTTTCCAATTGCTCCTGGACATGTTCTTGTGCTACCCAAGAATAAATCAAGAAATATTACTGATATAAAAACAAACGATCTAACAAAACTAATGTTAATCGTACAAAAAATTGCACAAGCACAAAAGATAGCTTTTAAAGCTGATGGAATAAAAATACAACACAACTGTGAAGAAGCTGGAGGCCAAGTTGTATTCCACACACATGTACACATCATACCTTTTTATAAAGAAGAGAACAAAAACTTCATAGCCAATGAAGCTGCAGAGGAGCAGGCAAAAATTTTAAGAAAATACCTTCAAAGTTAACTTTGGTATTAATTTGTATTTATTATTTCCACTTTCTTTAAAGAGGATTTCTTATCAGAAGTTTTCTTTTTATTCTCCAATTCTCTTTTCACTACCTCTTTTTGATCTGAGATTTTAATAAATATCTCTGAATTTGCTTTTCCTGTAACTTTCAGACACACCTCAACATTTCCACCTTTTTTTAATTTGCCAAAAAGCAAGTGGTCTGCAAGCGGCTTCTTTATATGCTTATCTATTAGCCTTGCTAATGGTCTTGCCCCATAATTAGTATCGCAACCATTTAATGCAAACCAATCGTGAGCTTCTTGTTTTAAGGTTATTGTAACACCCTTCTTATCCAGTTGATTTTCAAGGTTTATGATAAATTTATCTACAACACGTCTCATAACATTGAGGGATAATTTATTAAACGATATTACAGAATCTAAACGGTTACGAAATTCTGGTGTAAATAATTTTTTTATTGCTTCATTCTCATCATTCAATTCGCTTAATTGTGATGAAAAACCAATTTTCTCTCTCGTTAAGTCCTCAGCCCCTGCATTAGTCGTCATGATTAAAACAACATTTCTAAAATCAATTTTTTTGCCATTATGATCTGTTAACGTGCCATAATCCATTACTTGTAATAATATATTAAATAAATCAAAATGGGCCTTTTCTATCTCATCAAGTAAGAGGACGCAATAGGGCGACTTATCTATGCCATCGGTTAATAATCCACCCTGATCATATCCAACGTACCCTGGTGGGGCTCCAATGAGCCTTGAGACAGTATGTCTTTCCATATACTCAGACATATCGAACCTTAAAAGCTCAACTCCCAATATATCAGCTAATTGTTTTGCTAATTCTGTTTTGCCGACGCCGGTTGGTCCAGAAAACAAATATGACCCTATAGGTTTTTGTTCATCCCTTAATCCAGATCTAGACAATTTAATTGAAGATGCCAACATCTTTATAGCAGCATCTTGTCCGAAAACTTGTTGCTTTAGGTTGGATTCAAGGTTTTTAAGTAAATTATTATCACTTTTAGAAATAGTTCTTGATGGAATTCTTGCGATTACAGCTAGAGTCTTTTCTATCTCCTTCACACCAATTGTTTTAACTCTTTTATTTTTTGGCAGAATCATTTGACTTGCACCAGTTTCATCGATTACATCAATAGCTTTGTCAGGGAGTCTTTTTTCATGCATGTATTTAGATGATAATTCTACAGCTGTTTCAATTGATTCATCGCTAAATTTTATATTATAAAAATCTTCAAAATAAGGCTTAAGACCTAACAATATTTTTATACTATCCTGCTGATTAGGTTCTTCAATATCAATCTTTTGAAACCTTCTAACTAAAGCACGGTCTTTTTCAAAATATTGATTATATTCTTTATAGGTCGTCGAACCAATGCAACTTAAAGCGCCAGACTGAAGCGAAGGTTTTAATAGATTTGCAGCATCCATAGTGCTACCGGATGTAGATCCGGAGCCAATAATTGTATGTATCTCATCTATAAATAAAATCGATTTATCTATAGATTCAATTTCTTGAACTACATCTTTGAGCCTTTCTTCAAAATCTCCTCTATATCGGGTTCCTGCTAATAAACGTCCCATATCTAGCTGATATATTTGAGCTCCAAATAAAGATTCAGATACCTCTTTTTTAACAATTTTTAATGCTAGTCCTTCAATAATAGCAGTCTTTCCAACACCAGGATCTCCAACAAGAAGTGGATTATTTTTTCTTCTTCTACACAAAATCTGGCTAATTCTAATTATCTCTGGATCCCTTGCTATAACTGGATCAATTTTACCATCTATTGCTTTTTGATTAAGATTTGAACAATATTTTAATATAGCAGAAGACTTAGCGTCAGTATCAGAATAATCTCCTAGCTCTATTTCAGAGTCATCGTCATTCATAGGATTTTTAGACAGACCATGGCTGAGGTAACTAACAGCATCATAGCGAGTCATATTTTGTTGATGCAAGAAATAAGCAGCATAACTTTCACTTTCTGCAAAAATAGCTATCAATATATTTGCACCGGTTACTTCATCTTTATTTGAAGACTGGACATGTATCACAGCTCTTTGGACAACTCTTTGAAAGCTTGTAGTCGGCTTAGGGTCCTCTAGTTCTTTGGTTATTAAATCCCGAAGATCGTTGTCTATATAATCGGTTAAACTTAGACTCAATATATCAATGTCAACAGAACAAGCTTTCATAAGATCTCTGCTATCCTCGTCACTTGTTAATGCAAACAACAAATGTTCAAGCGTTGCATATTCATGTTTTTTTTCTTTTGCAAAAGAGAGGGCCTTATGAAGAGCTGTTTCTAGACCTTTTGAGAATGTTGGCATTTTGTTTCCTAATCTTTTTCCATTTTACATTGCAAGGGGTGATTATGCCTAATAGAATAAGCCATAACTTGTGTTACCTTAGTCTCGGCAACATCGAAAGAATAAAATCCACATAATCCGAGACCTTTCTGATGGATATGAAGCATTATCTTCATCGCCTCTTCTTCGTTTTTAGAAAAAAACATGGTAAGAACTTCAACAACAAATTCCATTGGAGTGTAATCATCATTTAAAAGAACCACTTTATACTTACTGGGTTTTTTTACTTTCTTCTTTGAAGAAACAAGTTCATCAGTATTTGTATTGTTTTTAAAATTGCTTGTATTTTTACTCATGATATATATTTGGTTACTAAATCTCATAAATCAAATAATTTAAAATAAAACTATTAACAATTCTGTGGAGTAAAGGGTATTCTTAACTAAAATGTAACTCATTACATTTAATTATAATAAATTATATAATCTACAAACAGTACAGCCTGGCAATATGAAAACATTAAATAGAATTATCCTTATTAACCTAAAAATAATAATATTAATTACTGCGCTTATAATTACTAATATTAGCTACGCTAACAATGCATTTTCAGCAACTAATAGCAAATATTCATCGCTTGTAATGGATGCAAAAACTGGAGAAATAATACATCACGTAAATGGATACAAAAAAAGATACCCTGCATCTTTAACAAAAATGATGACACTGTATATATTATTTGATGAAATAAAAAGAGGTTCAATAAAAAAAACTGATTTAATATATTTTTCACGAAATGCCTCAAATAAGCAACCATCAAAACTAGGTATTCCTTCAGGAGGATCGATATCAGTAGATAGTGCTATAAAAGCATTGGCAATAAAGTCTGCAAATGATGTGGCTACCGCGGTCGCAGAACATATCTCTGGAACAGAAACACTATTCTCAAACAAAATGAGCATGACAGCAGAGACACTAGGAATGAAAAATACGGTTTTTAAAAACGCCTCAGGACTGCCTAACAGTAAACAATTAACAACACCCTATGATATGGTAATATTAGGGTTAAGAATTAAGAATGACTTTCCTAATGAGTATTATGTATTTGGACTAAAATCCTTTTCCTATGATAATAAAAAATATATCAGTCATAATAAATTATTATTTAGTTACGAAGGAGCAAATGGTATCAAGACTGGCTTTACTAACGCATCTGGATTTAATATTGTTACTTCAATACAAAAAGATAACAAGCATGCCATAGCAGTTGTTATGGGAGGAAACACAGGAAGTGCTAGAGATTATAATATGATCAAAGTTTTAAATAAATCATTTCCAAAATTATCTAAAACAATGAAATTACCGATAAAAAATCCATATAAAACAGAAAATGCAAACTATCTTCCTCAAATCAAAAGCAGAGTAGATAAAAATTCTTATTTCGATAAAATTAAATTAAAAGTTAATAGGATAATAAACCTAGTTCCATATAATTAAATCTTGATACAAAAAAATTATATAATATTTTACTTAGCCTTAAACCTACTTAACATCAAATCATGAGCAGCATTTACCTTTACAGCAAGATAATTGCTTCCACCGTTATCAGGATGAATTTTTTTCATTAATCGTCGATAAGCTAACTCAATTTCATCGGCACTTGCATCAATACTTACTCCAAGTATTTCTGCTGCCTCATCTAAAGTATAAACTGAACTAGTACTTTTTCTTTGTGAATTATTTGTCTTATTTTTTTTTATAAAAAAAGAAATATTGCGGATCAAAAACGGTAAAAAATAAAATAACGAGCCAAGTACCTTGATTTTTGCAAAAAATAGTAACAAGGGAACAATAATTAAAATAAATAAATAGATCATTTAAACATCACACTCTTAAATATGAGATACATCGTATTCATAGTAAACTCAATCGATCAAGCTCTTCTAATACAGTATTACTAACATCGCCCTTAGAGTAAAGCCCAATATCTCGCGGTGTATCATTATTCTTTAAGTATCGCCAGCCCTGAAATGGTCTTTTTGGTATTCTTTGGGTTAAAAATAATTTATCAGACAAACCTATTACACAGATCTTTTTCTGCTCTTTTAATTCTAAATTAAACGAACCAATTATTTTTTGCCTAAGCGCAATCTTGCCAGCAATAACCCAATATATTGAACCTTCATCCGAATCAATTATTTCGTTTATTAATTTAGGAGTATTTCTTGTCGTAAAACACATTTTTAATAAGTGATCATCATTTGAATACAAGAGACCGTTTGATATTTGACGATTAATCAATATCTCAATATCTTTTATTCCAACAGCTAATTTTACAATATTAAATTTATCGATCGATTCTTGCATAATTATCTTTTAAATTGATAAAAAAAATTATTAGCATATTATTATGAATAGATATTTAAAAAAAAATTTAAAATATATATACATGGTCAATCTTAAAGTTATACTAGAATAACTTAAGAGCTAATTACTTGTTACAGTAAAATATCCAGCAAAGGGTGCGCTACTAAAACTTTCAGGAACATCTGTATCAGTATTACTACCGCCAGCTTAAGTTACAAAGATAAAATATGGTGCGGTCGAGAAGACTCGAACTTCCAAGGAGTTTCCTCCACAGCGACCTCAACGCTGCGCGTCTACCAATTCCGCCACGACCGCATAACATTAAAACAATTATATTAAATAATACAATTAATGCTAATATATATAATATTATTTTATAGTAAATCAGTTTAATAATTACAAAAGCAATTATCGGATGAAAAAAATTATTGAGTGGGCTAATAGCACAAATCTTACAGATTATGAAGTTGCCTGTAATATTATGGAAGAAAGAGTTAATAATATAATCAATAAAGATGCGAATGAATTAGTTTGGCTATTAGAGCACCCGTCTATATATACGGCTGGAACAAGCTCTAAGGATGAAGACTTAATTGAGAAAGATAGATTTCCTGTTTATAAGACTGGAAGAGGTGGCCAATATACTTACCACGGACCTGGACAAAGAATTGTTTATTTTATGTTAAACTTAGAAAATCATGAAAAAAATATAAGAGAATTTATAAATAAACTTGAACTTTTAATAATAAATACCCTTCATGATATTGGGGTAGAAGGATTTACTAGAAAAGATAGAATTGGTATTTGGGTTTACAATGAAAATAAAGAAGAAGAAAAAATAGCTGCCATAGGATTGAGAGTAAGAAAATGGATAAGCTACCATGGAATATCTATTAATATATCGCCTGACATTGATCATTTTAATAGTATTGTGCCATGCGGAATTTCAAGTTACGGAGTTACAAGTTTGCATAATTTAGGAAAAAAAGTTTCTATGCATGATTTTGATGCCTATTTGTATAAAAATTTTCTGGATATATTTTCAAAAGAAAATCAAACAATTGAGATGGTTAATAGAGCTAAATTTGATTAATGAGTTCTATATAAGTTAAAAAGTCCTTTTTTAAAAGCGTTTGTCGTTTAATCTTTTCATCATCTTTTCCCCATTTCTCTTCCTGCCAAGTATCATCGATATTTGCAATTTCCCAAGATTTTTCTGGATTGATATAATTATCTTTGCATGCCAATGTTATTAGACACGACCCTAGAATTTTTGTGCAGTTATGTATTAAAATATTCTCAATATCAGAGTAATTATTTAAAATCTTAGTTATACCAGAAATACTACTCTCTGGTTGCAAAACATATTGAATGCTATCTGTTTTGTTAAATTTATAACCATTAATTTTATAATGATAATCGACTATATGGTCCCAGTTTTCTCTTTGTCTTAAGTTCAATTCTTTTGGATGGCTAGCTCTATATAAAATCAGATCAGCCTTAAGAGTGTATATTATATTGCTAATAATTTCTTCCAATTCAGATTTATTAATATCTGTTGCAGCAAAACAAACTCTTGTAATAGGCATATTATTGTAATCTACGAACTTCTCCTGCGATTCCCATTCAACTAGTATTCTCTTAGCACAATATAGAGAAGGCGAGACTAATATATTTTTCTTTGGTGTAAGAATTTCCCTTCCATCCAATAAAATTGTATATTGTCCATGCGTATTCTTAATAGAAACGTCTTTGTAGAATCTTTTGATATTACCAGCCAAATCAAAACCTCACTCTAATTAAAATATATCTTCTGGCATATAATCGTCATAATTTAAACCTAAATATTTAATAGTAGAAACAAAGTGTTTTGGAATCGGAGCGTCTATAGTTAAAATCTGTCCCGATAAACTTGGTATCAGAATAGACTTAGCATGCAAATGCATAAGATTATCTAATTCACTTGGAACAGAATAATCACTAAGTGAGTATTTTTCATCACCTAAAATAGGATTATTCATAGAAGATAGATGAACTCTTAATTGATGTTTCCTGCCAGTAATAGGCTGTAAATGTAACAATGAAAATGACTTTCCTGCAAAGTCTATAACCTTATACTTGGTAATAGCATGTTGTGTTTTATGTTTATCTCCAGGTTCATTATATTTCTTGGACCTCTCGTTAACCGGCAAATCAATCTTACCCATGCTATTATCAGGAACACCAAATACAATTGCCCAGTATATTTTTTTAACAGATCTATCTTTAAAGCAATTTGCATAAAAATTAGCTGATTTCCTATTTTTAGCTACTACTAAAATTCCTGTGGTATTTTTATCCAATCTATGAACTAGCTTATATCTATCTTCACCTTCTTTATCCCAAGTTGACAATAGTTTATCAATATGATTATCAATGCCCTGCCCCCCTTGAGTTGCAAGCCCATAAGGCTTATTCAAAACCATAATATTATTATCTTCAAATATGACTAATGATTTTATAAAGTTCTTTTGATTATCAGGTATCGACCTAACTAGAGAAATTGGGTTTATGTATTCTTCGTGAGGAGGTATTCTTATTTTTTGACCTTCAATGAGCCTTACATTTGCCTTTACACGAGAACCATCTATTCTAACTTGCCCTGATCTAATCAGTTTTTGAGCATGCACATAATTTATATCTTGTAGATTTTCAGAAATCCATCTATCAATCCTTAATCCTTCATCCTTAGAGCTAACATAAAAAAACTTAACATCTTTCATAGAATATAACTTTTCATAATATGCATAGCGAAAATTAGGGAACCAACAGACAATAAGACGGACAAGCTTATATATAGAAAAGAATAAAGATTTTCGCCTCTCCCAAACATTGAAACTGCATCTAATGAAAAAGTTGAAAAAGTTGTAAAACTTCCTAAAAAACCAACAAAAAGTAATAGTTTTAATTCATAAGAAAAGTTGATTTTCTGAGAAAAAACTTCAACTAAAGCTCCCATTAAAAAAGAACCAAGAACATTAATTAAGAGAGTACTCCAGGGAAAAGATGAACTGACAATTTTTAACATGAAAATATTTATTAAATACCTGCTAATAGCACCAAGAAAACCACCAAAACCAACTATCAGCAAACTTTTCATTACCTTTAATCCGTAAAATATACATAAGGCTCAAGGTTATAATAAAAGTTCAAAAACAATTATGCTATAGCATTCACATTGCCTTCGTCTTCAGCCTCAACTGTTTTTACTTGCACGGGGCCAGAATCTTTACCTTTTGCACTAACATCTCTATCTACAAACTCTATAACCGCCATCGGCGCAGAATCACCAAATCTAAAACCAGCTTTTATAATCCTTGTATATCCACCACTTCTGTTCAAATACCTTGGCCCAAGTGTATCAAACAATTTAGTAACTACAGTTTTATCACCTTGTAACTTTGAAACGGCCAACCTTCTTGCATGAAGACTTTCTTTTCTTGATAATGTAATAAGCTTTTCAACAATAGGTCTTAATTCCTTGGCTTTTGGCAATGTAGTAATAATTTGCTCATGCTTAAGTAGAGCAACAGCCATATTTGCAAACATTGCTTTCCTATGACTTGCCGTTCTATTTAATTTACGTCCTGATTTTCTATGACGCATTTAACTTCTCCTACTGTGTTTGTATTATTATATTATAATTAAAAAATTAAAAATGTTCTTCGTATCTTTTTGCTAATTCATCAATATTTTCAGGCGGCCAATTTGGTATATGCATACCTAAATGTAACCCCATTTGCGCGAGAACCTCTTTTATCTCATTTAAAGACTTACGTCCAAAATTAGGTGTTCTTAACATTTCAGATTCTGATTTTAAGATCAGATCACCAATATAAACAATATTATCATTTTTAAGGCAATTCGCTGATCTAACAGATAATTCTAATTCATCTACTTTTTTCAATAATGAAGGATTGAATGTTAATTCAGGGGTTTTATCTTCAACGACTGCTGCTACTGGTTCTTCAAAATTAACAAAAATATCTAGCTGATCCTGTAATACACGAGCTGCAAAAGCTACTGCGTCTTCAGGGCGAACAGAACCATCAGTTTCAACTATTAGGGTTAATTTATCATAATCCAATACTTGACCTTCACGGGTATTCTCAACATTATAAGAGACTCTTTTAACAGGAGAAAATAAACTATCAATAGGAATAAGCCCAATTGGTTCGTCTTCGCCCCTATTTTTCTCAGCAGAAACATACCCTCTGCCAGTTTTTGCAATGAACTCCATATGGATATCTGTACCTTTATCGAGAGTACAGATTACTATTTCGGGGTTTAAAACTTCAATATCAGCTGTTGTTTCAATATCAGCAGCTGTAATAACACATGGACCAGACTTACTAAGTGTCATCTTGACAGGATTTTCAGTCTGAACATTTACTGCAATATCTTTTATGTTCAATATTATATCCGTAACGTCTTCTCTAACACCTGCAATTGATGAAAACTCATGCAAAACTCCATCAATTTTTACTGATGTAATAGCGCTACCTTGAAGAGATGATAAAAGAACCCTTCTTAATGCATTACCTAGAGTTAGGGCAAAACCACGTTCTAATGGCTCTGCAACCAAATAAACAGTATTTTCATTACTATGGTCATCTTTAATTTCAAGCTTATTTGGCTTAATTAATTCCTGCCAGTTTTTTTCAATCACTTGTTACCTCTTGTATTTATTATCTACCAATAAATTAATGGTATAATTTTAAGTAAAGATATTTATTATTAAATACCAAAAAAAAATTTAAACTTTTAAATTTTTAAACTCTACGCCTTTTAGGAGGGCGACATCCATTATGTGGAATTGGTGTTACGTCTTTAATTGACGTAACAGTAAATCCTGTTGTTTGTAGAGATCTTAGGGCAGATTCCCTTCCTGATCCCGGTCCCTTAACCAACACTTCAACCGTTACCATGCCATGTTCCATTGCTTTTTTTGCAGCATCTTCAGCTGCTACCTGTGCTGCATATGGAGTAGACTTACGCGAACCCTTAAATCCCATACCACCAGCAGAAGACCATGATATTGCATTACCTTGAGCATCTGTAATTGTAACCATAGTATTATTATATGTAGCATTTACATGCACAACACCTGATGTAATATTTTTACGCTCTTTTTTACGAACTTTTGTTTTATCTATAGCCATAATTATTCTTTCAAAGTTATCTTATTTCTTTTTGCCTGCAATAGCTTTAGCTGGCCCTTTTCTAGTTCTTGCGTTGGTACTAGTTCTCTGACCTCTTACTGGTAAGCCTCTTCTATGCCTTAAACCTTTGTAACAACCTAAATCCATCATACCTTTTATATTCATAGAAACTTGACGTCTTAGGTCACCTTCAACAATATAGTCAGCATCAATAGCCTCACGGATTTGAATAACCTCTGAATCAGATAGCTGATTAACCCTTTTTGTAGTTTCAATATTTACTTTATTGCATATTTCTATAGCCTTAGCTGGTCCAATTCCATGGATACTTCTTAAAGCTATCAAAACACGTTTATTAGTCGGTATATTAACACCTGCAATACGAGCCACTGAACACACTCCCTTTTCAATTACTACCAAAAAATAAGACCGAACAACGATCGTATAATTAAATATTTAAATATATATTATATTAACTATTATCATTAACATAAATTGTAAAGCACTTCTGCAAATTAATATTATTAATTTAACCTTTTATTTAAAATACTAATAATATTTTCACTAACTTCATTAATTTCCATCATACCATCTACTGAAACAAAATCGGAATGCTTCTTGTAATAATCGATTAATGGCCTTGTTTGCTTATGATAAACGGACAGTCTTTTCTTTAAAGCGCTTTTGTTATCATCATCTCTTACGTTTTCAGAATTTTCTGCAGCTCTAGTTTCAATTCTACCTAATAAAATATTATCATCAACTGCAAGTTCTATAACAAGATCTAACTTCATTTTGTAATCAGACAGAACCTTCAATAACTCATCTGCCTGCAATATAGTTCTCGGGAATCCATCAAATATGATTCCTTTCTCGCTTTTATTATCAGCAATCTTTTGGGATATTATTTCTAAAATTAATTCGTCTGCTACAAGATCTCCTTTTGCAATAATATCTTTAACTTTTAAACCAATACTAGTTTTTGCGTCAACAGCTTCACGCAAAATATCTCCAGTAGAAAATTGAACAAAATTAAATGAATCTTTTATCATTAAAGCCTGCGTACCTTTTCCTGCTCCAGGAGGTCCTAATATAATAATATTCATCTAGCTCTCTTCCCACCTAAGCGTGATTTCTTTATTAACCCTTCGTACTGATGGGCTAATAAATGACTTTGAACCTGTGAAATCAAATCTATTGTAACGCTAACAATGATTAATAACGATGTTCCACCGAAGTAAAAAGGTACCGCTGCATAGGACATAAGTATTTCTGGAAGAATACAAACGGCAGCTAAATACAAAGCTCCTACACAAGTCACTCTAGTTAAAACATAATCTATATACTCCGCAGTTTTATCACCAGGTCGAATACCAGGTATAAAACCACCTTGTTTTTTTAAATTATCAGCTGTGTCTGTTGGATTAAATACTATAGCAGTATAGAAAAAAGCAAAAAATACTATACCTCCAATATACAAACTTAGGTAAAGAGGCTGCCCTCGTCCTAATAATGCTGTTACCGTACCCAACCAATCTGGTCCCTGCCCTGTACTAAAATTAGCTACAGTCATCGGTAATAAAAGCAAAGAAGAAGCAAATATTGGAGGAATAACACCTGCAGTATTTAACTTAAGAGGTAAATGCGAACTATCGCCGCCAACCATTTTATTTCCCTGTTGTCTTTTAGGATATTGAACCAGCAATCTTCTTTGCGCTCTTTCCATAAAAACAATAAAAGCAATTACTGCTATTGCCAATATGAAAATAGTTAATATTAACCAAGTTGATATCGCCCCTTGTCTACCTAACTCAAGCGTATTAATAATTGCCGACGGAAGCTCTGCAACAATACCAGAGAAAATTATCAATGAAATTCCATTGCCAATTCCTCTTGCTGTTACTTGTTCGCCTATCCACATCAAGAACATGACGCCTCCGACAAGAGTAATTACGGCTGATAATTTAAAGTATAAACCAGGATTTTCAACGATGTTACCCGCACCTTCTAAGCCAACTGATATACCATATGCCTGTAAAGTTGCTAAGAAAACGGTTCCGTATCTTGTATACTGATTGATTTGTTTTGCTCCACGCGCACCTTCTTTTTTTAATTGTTCAAGGTGAGGGGAAACTGCTACCATTAATTGCATAATTATTGCAGCTGAAATATATGGCATAATGTTTAATGCAAAAATAGCCATTCTTCCAACAGCACCACCAGCAAACATGTCAAACATGCCTATTATACCACTTTGATTCTGCTGAAATAGCTGGGCTAATGCGTCGGTGTTAATACCTGGCAACGGAATATATGTACCAAGTCTGTATATTAACAATATACCTAATGTAAATAATATTCTCTGCTTTAGGTCTTTAGCCTTAGCGAATGTTGAAAAATTTAGACCAGAAGCCAATTGTTCAGCGGCTGAAACCATTTAATATCTCCTAATAATACAATAAAAAACTATAATTTATTCTTATAGTTAATTATTTTTTATCATCGATTGTATCTTTATTTATAGTAGAAGTACCTAATAATTGAATTTTACCGCCACAATTTTCAATTATCTCGATAGCTCTTTTTGACGCTCCGGTAACTTCAAAAGTAACTTTAGACTTTAATTCACCTCTACCTAACAAACGTATTCCATTCTTTTCTTTAACAATTACACCCGCTTCAAGTAAGCTTTCAGTATTAATTGGCTTAGTAATATCTATTTTTCCACTATCAATAAAATCCTGGATTCTATCTAAATTTATAGCATTATATTCTTTTCTAAATATATTAACAAAGCCACGCTTAGGTAATCTTCTATGCAAAGGCATCTGCCCGCCTTCAAATCCTTTTATAGCTACGCCAGAACGTGACTTTTGACCCTTCACGCCCCTACCAGCTGTTTTACCTTTTCCTGATCCAATACCTCTACCGACGCGTTTTTTTGTCGGCCTTGATCCAGGGTTATCTGCTAATTCATTAAGTTTCATTACCAACCTCAAATTTTATCTTATTTATCTTCAACTATTTTTACAAGATGTTGAATTTTTCTTATCATTCCTCTGGTAGATGGATTATCTTCTAAAGTCTTCCTAGATCTTATACCCCTCAAACCCAAACCAATTAAAGTTGCTTTTTGGTCAGCCGGTCTTCTAATTGGACTTCCAGTTTGTTCTACGGTTATCATTATTTTTTCTTTAGACATTTTAACCTACTTTATCAATTTCTGTTGATCCATCTCGTCTTCGAGAAACAATGTCACTAACTTTTAAACCTCTTCTAGCGGCAACTGTTCTTGGACTTTGCTCTTTTAACAATGCATCAAATGTTGCACGTATCATATTATATGGATTCGACGTTCCTTGAGACTTTGTCACGACATCCTGAACTCCTAAAGTTTCAAAGACAGCTCTCATTGGCCCTCCTGCTATAATACCTGTACCAGAAGGCGCAGCACGCAATATTACTTTGCCTGCACCATGTGAACCTTCAACATCATGATGTAAGGTACGACCTTCTCTTAAAGGAACTCTTATTATAGAACGCTTTGCATCGTCTGTAGCTTTTTTAATTGCCTCAGGAACTTCTTTTGCCTTACCATGACCATAACCCACTCTTCCTTTTTGATCACCGATAACCACTAAAGCAGCAAAACCAAATCTTCTTCCGCCTTTAACAACTTTAGCAACACGATTAATATGCACTAATCTATCAATAAATTCACTATCTTTTTCATCTTTTGATTTTACAGGACTACGAGCCATTTTTTTTCCTTTTAAAATTCTAAGCCGCTATTACGTGCGGCCTCTGCTAACGCTTTTACGCGACCATGAAATAAATATGGCCCTCTATCAAATACTACCTTCTCAATTCCAGCTTTTTTACCTCTTTCGGCTATAAGCTTTCCAATGTTTTCAGCTGCAGTTTTATCAGAACCTTTTTCAGATCTTAAATCTTTCTCTAAAGTTGATGCAGATGCCAAAGTAATCCCATTTTTATCATCAATTATTTGGGCATAAATATTTTTTGATGACCGAAAAACACTAAGCCTACACTTATCGCCAGACCTATTCTTAATAGCTCTTCGTACTCTTAATTTTCTCTTTAATTCTGTTTTAAATCTTCCACTCATATCAATGCCTTTATTTTTTCTTACCTTCTTTACGGAATACAAATTCACCCTGATATCTAACACCCTTACCTTTATAAGGTTCTGGTGGTCTATATCTTCTAATTTCAGCGGCTGTCTGACCAACTAATTGTTTATTAATACCCTCTACAGTGATTTCAGTAGGCTTAACGCAATTAATCGTTACTTCTTTTGGAATTTCATATTTAACGTCATGACTAAATCCAAGAGCTAATTGTAATATATTTCCTTGAACTTGCGCACGGTAACCGACACCTTGAATTTCTAGCGTCTTTTTATAACCATCAGTGACACCAACGATTAAATTGCTAACAAGAGTTCTAGTTAACCCCCACATTGAACGACTACGCTTACCTAAATCTTTTGGTATAACATTAATTTCATTATCACTAATTTCCAGATTAACATCACTTACCAATTCAGTGCTAAGAGTACCCTTTGGCCCAACAATACTAAGGATGTTGCCCTCCAGAGTAGCATTTACACCACCTGGTATTGTAATTTGTTTTTTTCCAATTCTTGACATCAATAAAATTCCTAAATTTATAACTTTAAAATACCTTACAAAGTACTTCACCACCAACATTTTCTTCTCTAGCATTAACATCAGACATAACGCCTTTAGATGTTGATAATATTGAAATTCCTAAGCCATTAAATACACGTGGTAGATTATCTACAGATGAATAAACTCTTCTTCCTGGTTTTGAGACTTTTTCTATATTTTTAATAACAGGTGTACCTTCATGGTACTTAAGCTCTATTTCAAATACAGGAAAATCACCCTCTTGCTCAACTCTAGCATAACCCCTAATGTATCCCTCTGATTCTAAAACGTCCAAAACTCTTTGACGTAATTTAGATGCCGGAGTTACAACATTAGATTTATTACGCATCAAAGCGTTTCTAATACGTGTCAGCATATCTGCTAATGGATCTGTCATCATAATATAATTACCTTACCAACTTGATTTTACCATTCCTGGAATTTGCCCTTGCGCAGTCAAATCACGCAAAGCTATTCTAGAAATACCTAATTTCCTATAAAAACCTCTCGGCCTTCCTGAAACAACACAACGATTTCTTATTCTATTCGCAGCTGAATTTCTTGGAAGTTTAGCCAATTTAAGTCTGGCTGAAAATCTTTCTTCCATAGTTAATGACTTATCAGAAGCCATATTCTTTAACGCTATTCTTTTAGAAGCATATTTTGCAACTAGTAAAGTACGTTTTTTATTTCTTTCTACTGAGCTAACCTTAGCCATTATTCACCTCTATAATTAATAAAATCAATTCCTAAAAGGAAAATTAAGTTCTCTAAGTAAGGCTTTGGCCTCATCATCAGTATTTGCCGTAGTGCAAATGATAACATCCATACCCCTAATAGATTCAACTTTGTCGTAATTAATTTCAGGAAATATTATATGCTCTTTAATTCCTAGAGCATAATTACCATTTCCGTCAAAACTCTTAACACTTAAACCTCTAAAATCTCTTACTCTAGGCAGAGCAATTGTAATTAACCTATCTATAAATTCATACATTCTTATTTTTCTTAATGTTACTTTTGTTCCCACAGCCATACCTTCACGTAATTTAAAGTTAGCTATAGACTTTTTAGCTTTAGTGATTACAGGCTTCTGACCTGAAATAGCTTCTAGTTCCTCAACCGCTAGATTAATTTTTTTTGAATCAGCTGCAGCCTCCCCAACACCCATATTTATTACAATTTTATCAAGACGTGGTACTTGCATAGAATTTGTATATTTAAATTCTTCTGTTAACTTATCAACGATAGTTGATTCGTAAAGCTCTTTAATACGAGGTGTATATATTTTACTAACCATCGATAACCTCTCCTGATTTTTTTGCATATCTTACTTTTTTACCATCATCTAAGAATTTAAATCCAATTCTAGTAGGCTTAGAAGTTTCTGAATCAATAATTGCTACATTAGAAACATGAATACTTAACTCTTTTTGCTTAATACCAGCTTCTTCAGAGGCGGTTTGTTTCTGATGTTTTTTTACCAAATTAATACCTTGAACGAGTACGCGATCTCTTTCAGGAATCACAAGTAAAACCTCACCAGTTTTTCCTTTATCTTTACCTGCTAAAACAGTAACTTTATCGCCTTTTTTAATTCTTGCTGCCATTTATAATACCTCTGGTGCCAATGAAACTATTTTCATATGGCTTTTAGCTCTTAATTCCCTTGTTACAGGACCAAATATTCGTGTACCTATAGGATCCCCTTGGGCATTAATTAATACCGCTGCGTTTCCATCAAACCTAATAACAGTGCCGTCATTACGTTGAATATCTTTCGCTGTACGCACTACTACAGCCTTCATTACATCACCTTTTTTTACCTTACCTCTTGGAATAGCCTCCTTAATAGTTACTACTATTATATCACCAACACCAGCATACTTACGTTTTGATCCGCCCAATACTTTAATGCATTGAACCCGTTTAGCTCCTGAATTATCGGCTACCTCTAAATTTGTTTGCATCTGTATCATTATTTATCTCTTCTATGTTTTATATTAATTTGAAGCGTTTTCTAGAACGGTCCATCTTTTTAATTTAGAATATGGCTTACACTCTTGTATCTTTACATTATCTCCAACTTTATATTGATTACCCTCATCATGCGCATGATATTTTTTTGATCTTTTAATAGTTTTTTTAAGAAGAGGATCCATAAATCTTCTTTCAACTTTCACCACAACTGTTTTATCAGATTTGTCCGTTAAAACGATACCTGTTAATATTCTCTTTGGCATTTTTCATTAAGCTCCTTTAACAGAATTTATTTTATTATGTTGAACAGTTTTAATTTGAGCGATTGTTCTTCTTACAAACCTAACTCTTGAGGTATTGTCTAACTGTCCTGAGGCAACTTGAAATCTTAAATTTAATTGTTCACGTTTAAACTTAACTAATTCTTGATTTAACTGATCTACGCTCATATCTTTTATTTCTTGAATCTTCATATCACTTATCCATTATCCATTATCACCAGGTCGAACTATAATTTTACATTTAACTGGTAATTTTGCAGCCGCTAACTCAAAAGCTTGCCTAGCAATAGTTCCAGAAACACCATCTATTTCAAACATAACTCTACCCGGTTTTACTTTTGCTGCCCAAAATTCAACAGAACCCTTGCCTTTACCCATCCTAACTTCAGTTGGTTTTTTTGTAACAGGAACATCAGGAAAGATACGAATCCAAACTCTACCCGCTCTTTTCATATGTCTTGTCATTGCACGTCTTGCTGCCTCAATTTGTCTGGCTGTTACGCGAGACGGTTCAAGCGACTTCAAACCGTATGCACCGAAGTTCAATAAAGATCCACCCTTTGCAACGCCTTTAATTCTGCCTTTATGTTGCTTTCTAAATTTAGTTCTTTTTGGTTGCAGCATCTTTTTATTCCTTAATTTCCTCTATCACGTCTAGCACTAGGCCTATTACCTTCTGGCGATTCTGTTGCTCTTTTTTCATGAGCCATAGGATCATGTTCCATAATTTCACCTTTAGAAATCCAAACTTTAATACCAATAGTGCCATATGTTGTGTGTGCAGTTGCAACACCATAATCAATATCCGCACGTAATGTTTGAAGAGGAACTCTGCCTTCACGATACCATTCGGTTCTAGCTATTTCAGCCCCACCAAGTCTACCGCCACAATTTATTCTAATACCTTGAGCACCTAATCTTATTGCAGACTGCACTGATCTTTTCATTGCACGTCTAAATGCTATCCTTCTTTCTAGCTGCTGGGCTATATTTTCTGCTACTAAAGTAGCATCAATTTCAGGTTTTCTAACCTCAACAATATTGATAGAGACTTCGCTATTCGTTAATTTTTGTACTTTATTTTTAACAACTTCAATATCAGCACCTTTTTTACCAATTAAGATACCAGGTCTAGCAGAATGTATTGTTACTCTGCATTTCTTATGAGGTCTTTCAATTACAACTTTGGATATCGCTGCAGTTGAATGCATTTTTAGTACAGTTTGCCTAATTAAACGATCTTCTTGTAATAATTTTGGAAACTCATTTTTATTAGCAAACCAACGAGAATCCGATGTTCTATTTACTCCAAGTCTAAAAGCTACTGGTGAAACTTTTTGTCCCATTATTGAGCCTCCTCAGTTATATCACTTTGTTCAGTTTTATCATTTTGTTTAACAACTATTGTTAATTGAGAAAATGGTTTTTGTATTTTTCCAACTCTACCACGCGCACGAGCCCTCCAACGTTTTAATACTATATTCTTACCAACATATGCTTCCGATACGAATAATTCATCAACATCCAGTTCGTGGTTATTCTCTGCGTTTGCAATTGCTGATTGTAAAGTTTTCATAACATCTAGTGATATTCTTTTTCTTGAGAATTTAAGTTCATTAATAGCTTTTTCAACTTTTTTACCTCTAATTGTTGCTGCAACAAGATTGAGCTTCTGAGGGCTAACTCGAATCATTTTAGTTATTGCTTTTGCTTGTCCTTCAATAGTAATATTTTTTGTCATTATTATTTCCTCTTAGCCTTCTTGTCAGCTAAATGACCGAAGTATGTTCTAGTTGGAGAAAATTCACCAAATTTCCGTCCTACCATATCTTCAGTTACCATAACAGGGATATGTTTTCGACCATTATGTACGCCGAATGTTAAACCAACGAATTGAGGCAAAATAGTTGACCTCCTAGACCAAATTTTTATCACATCATTGCGACCGGAAGCACGGCTATTTTCAGCTTTTTTTAACATATACCCGTCAACAAACGGACCCTTCCATACAGATCTTGTCATAAATTACTTCCTTTTCTTCCGTAAATGCCTACTACGTATTATTAGACGATCAGTAACTTTATTTGATCTTGTACGTTTACCTTTTGTTGGTTTACCCCAAGGAGTTACTGGATGACGACCACCTGAAGTTTTACCTTCACCGCCACCATGAGGATGATCTACAGGATTCATAGCTACGCCACGAACAGAAGGCCGTTTTCCTAGCCATCTAGATCTACCAGCTTTTGCTAATTTTATATTCTTATTATCCGGATTAGAAACAGCACCAACTGTAGCCATGCATTCAGAACGCGTCATTCTAGTCTCTCCAGAATTTAACCTCAGTATAGCGTACCCTTGATCTCTTCCAACAAGTTGTACATATGTGCCTGCTGATCTTGCAATTTGCCCACCTTTACCTGCCTTCAATTCTACATTATGGATGATTGTTCCAATTGGCATCGATGAAAGTGGCATAGCATTTCCTGGCTTAATATCAGCATTATTCCCAGAAATAACCGTGTCTCCTATTGATAATCTTTGAGGAGCAAGAATATAATTTAAAGTTCCATCTTCATACTTAATTAGCGCAATAAATGCTGATCTATTTGGATCGTACTCAATTCTCTCTACTACCGCAGGCATGTCGAAATTACGTCTTTTAAAATCAATCTCTCTGTATAAACGTTTATGACCACCACCGCGTCTTCTAGCTGTAACCCTACCATTATTATTTCTACCACCTGTTTTTGTTAAACCAACAGTAAGGGTTTTAATAGGTTTTCCTGACCATAGCTGATCCCTTGCAACAAGGACAAGGCCTCTTTGGCTGGGGGTATTTGGTTTATATTTTTTTAATGCCATTTTCTTAACTCAATCCTGTAGTGAAATCTATGGTTTGGCCTTCGGCAAGTCTAACGAACGCCCTTTTAGTATTATTTCTTTTGCCAACTTTACCCTTAAATGTTTTAACTTTACCTTTTCTTACAAGAGTATTTACCGAAAGCACTTTAACTTCGAACAAAGATTCAACAGCCTGTTTTATTTCAAATTTTGTTGCTGACATTGAAACATTGAATATAACTTGATCGCTTTCTGATACAATAGTAGCTTTCTCTGTTATCACTGGATTCCGTATAACATCATATAAATCAACTTCTTTCATTGAAACGTCCTTCAATTTTTTCTAATGCAGCTTTTGTAATAATTAGTTTGTCGCGTTTAAGTATGTCATAAACATTAATACCATCGACAGATAACACATCAATCTGTGGTATATTTTGCGCAGCCAAGTAAAAATTATCTTGAATATCATTAACATCAATGATTAAAGCAGATTTAATAGACATTTTAGAAAAACAACTAACTAACATCGATGTTTTTGGCATATCTAACTTCGCTTCATCTAATATAATTAAATTCTTATCTGACAATTTAGCAGATAAAGCATGCCTTAAAGCTAAACTTCTAAATTTCTTTGTTAATTTGATTGAATGATCTCGCGGATGAGGTCCGAATGCTCTACCACCACCACGAAATTGTGGAACTTTCTTTGAACCATGACGAGCGCTACCTGTGCCTTTTTGATTATACATTTTTTTAGTTGTAGCATTAATTTCAGCTCTATTTTTAACTTTATGTGTACCTGCTCTTCGCTTAGCTAATTGATAAACTACCATTCTGTGTAATATATCTTTTCTAGGTATTAATCCAAAAATATTTTCACCTAACTCTACAGAACCGGCTTTCTTCGACGTTAGATCTATAACAGAAGTTTTCATCTATTTTTCCTCCTCAATACCATCTACAGCAGCTTCAACAATGTTTTCTTCAACAACAGCTTCAATAATTTTTTCTTCAACAGCAGCTTCAACATTGTTTTCTATTACGGGATTATTATCTATTTCTGGACCATCGCTAATTTTAAAACTTCCGGGAGTTGGAGCGTTTTCAGGAATTCTATTAAGCTTTACAGCATCTCGTACTGTTACCCATCCGCTTTTTGGTCCAGGAATTGAACCTTTTATGAGCAATAAACCTCTATCTAAGTCTACAGCATGAAGTACTAAATTTTGTGTAGTAACTCTTGCCGCACCCATATGCCCTGCCATTTTCTTACCTTTAAATACCCTACCTGGATCTTGACATTGGCCGGTAGAACCATGGCTTCTATGACTAACGGATACACCATGTGATGCTCTTAAACCACTAAAATTATGCCTTTTCATTGCTCCAGCGAAACCTTTACCGATACTAGTAGCTGAAACATCAACTTTTTGTCCTGGTGTAAAATGATCTGCTTTAAAAAATAAACCAATATCAGGAAAATTCTCTGCATCAATCCTAAATTCAGTTAATTTTCTTTTTGGTAAAACCTTAGTCTTAGCATAGTGACCTCTCATAGGCTTTGTAACATTCTTTACTTTAATATCACCCGCTCCGACTTGAATTGCATTGTAGCCATCAGTCTCAATTGTTTTGTGACTAACAACTTGGCATTTTTCTAATGACAATACAGTTACAGGAACATGTACACCTTTATCAGTAAACATTCTCATCATGCCTAATTTTTCTGCTATCAGTCCGGTACGCATCTTTATTCTTTCTATAATTTTATTTCAACATCAACACCAGATGATAAATCTAACTTCATCAATGCATCAACTGTTTGAGGTGTAGGATCTACTATATCAAGTAACCTTTTATGTGTTCTTATTTCAAATTGTTCTCTGCTTTTTTTATCAATGTGTGGACCGCGTAAAACAGTGTATTTTTCTATTCTTCTAGGTAATGGAATTGGGCCTCTAACGCTAGCACCAGTTCTTTTTGCAGTATTAACAATTTCAGCTGTTGAGCTGTCAAGTAATCTATGATCATAGGCCTTAAGCCTTATCCTAATATTTTGACCAATCATTTAAACAACCCCTTCAAATTTAATATTTAAAAACAACATAGATACTTACCTTTTATTTTAAGCATACTTTGCTATAACTTCTTGCGATACAGCTTCAGGCACTTGTTGATAGTGATCAAACTGCATTGTAAATTGTGCTCTTCCTTGACTCATTGACCTTAAATGACTTACGTAGCCAAACATATTAGCTAACGGTACCATTGATTTAATTACTGTTGCATTACCCCTTGCTTCTGTTCCTGATATTTGACCTCTTCTTGAATTAAGATCTCCAATAACATCACCCATATAATCTTCAGGCGTAACAACTTCAACATCCATAATTGGCTCTAACAATTTTGGGGCAGCACTTTGTGCAGCTTCTCTAAATGCAGCTCTACCGGCAATTTCAAATGCCATTACAGATGAATCGACATCATGATAAGCACCGTCATTCAATATAACATCGATATCTAGCAAAGGGAAACCAGCTAAAATACCATTATCTAGAACGGAAGCAATTCCTTTTTCAACGCCAGGTATATAGTCTTTAGGAATTGAGCCTCCAACGATTTTATTTGTAAAAACAAATCCTGTACCAGGTTCACCAGGTGACACTGTCATTTTAACTCTAGCAAATTGACCGGAACCACCTGATTGTTTTTTATGCGTATAATCAACATCGGATGATCGTGTAATAGTTTCACGGTAAGCAACTTGTGGAGCACCAATATTGGCCTCAACCTTAAATTCTCTTTTCATTCTATCTACAATTATATCCAAATGAAGCTCACCCATTCCTTTGATAATAGTTTGCCCTGATTCATCATCAGAAGATACTCTAAATGAAGGGTCTTCTTGGGCTAGCCTTGATAAAGCAGCGCCCATCTTTTCTTGGTCTGCCTTAGTTTTTGGCTCAACAGCAATTTCAATCACAGGTTCAGGGAAAATCATTCTTTCTAATATTACTGGATTTGAAACATCGCATAATGTATCGCCTGTAGTTGATAGCTTAAGACCAGCTATTGCAACGATATCTCCAGCATATGCTTCTTTTATATCTTCTCTTGAATTTGAATGCATTAGTAGCATTCTACCTATTCTCTCTTTTTTATTTTTAATAGAATTCAATAACTGCGTACCGCTCTCAACCTTGCCTGAATACACTCTACAGAAAGTCAGAGATCCTACGAATGGATCATTCATAACTTTAAATGCAAGAAGTGCAGCGCTTACATCATCTGACGGAAGTACCGTAATATCTTCTTCTGTTTTAAAATCGATAGCTTTTATAGCAGGAACATCAAGAGGCGAAGGTAGATAATCGACAACTCCGTCTAGTAAAGGCTGTACACCTTTATTTTTAAAGGCAGATCCACAAAAAACAGGAAAGAAAGAAACTTCACATGTACCTTTTCTTATTAATGACATCAGTGTTTCTTCGTTTATATCCTCACCATCAAGATATCTTTCCATTACGCCTTCATCAAGCTCAACTAAGGTTTCAACTAATTGATTCCTGTAATCTTCTGCTGCCTCTTGTAAGTCTGATGGAATATCTTCATCATGAAAATTTGCTCCAAGAGCTTCGTTATCCCATACAACAGCTTTCATTCTAATAAGATCGACTATACCTTTTAATTCAGTTTCAGCACCTATTGGTAATTGCATAACTAATGGCTTAGCTCCAAGACGCTCTTTTACCATCTCGACTGACCTGTAGAAGTCTGCTCCAGTTTTGTCCATTTTATTAACAAATATCATTCTAGGGACATTATATTTATCTGCTTGCCTCCAAACTGTTTCGGTTTGTGGTTCCACACCTGCATTTGCATCTAATAAAGCTATGGCACCATCTAATACACGCAACGATCTTTCAACTTCAATAGTAAAATCAACATGGCCTGGTGTATCAATAATATTAATACGTTTATCTTTCCAATATGTTGTAGTAGCTGCAGATGTTATTGTAATACCTCTTTCTTGCTCTTGCTCCATCCAATCCATAGTTGCGGCACCATCATGAACTTCGCCAATTTTATGACTCTTTCCGGTATAATAAAGAATACGTTCGGTAGTTGTGGTCTTTCCAGCGTCAATATGCGCCATAATACCGATATTTCTATAATCTTGAATTGGTGTAGTTCTTGACATCTTTTATCCTAAATTACCATCTATAATGAGAAAATGCTCTATTTGCATCAGCCATCTTATGTGTATCTTCACGCTTTTTGACAGCATTTCCTTTACTAGCAGAAGCATCCATTAATTCATTTGAAAGCCTCTCAACCATAGTGTTTTCATTTCTAGAACGTGCAGCATTAATTAGCCATCTAATTGCCAGCGCTTGCCTTCTATCTTGCCTTACTTCAACCGGCACTTGATAAGTAGCACCACCAACTCTTCTTGATCTTACCTCAATATTTGGCATAACATTTGTTAAAGCTTGATGAAAAATAGATAAAGGATCCTGTTTTGTCCCAGTCTCTATTAGATCAAAAGCTCCATATATAATCTTTTCTGAGACAGACTTTTTACCGTCCAGCATCAAACTACACATAAATTTAGATAACACAAGATCACCAAATTTAGGGTCTGGTGTCACTTCTCTTTTAACTGCTCGTCTTCTTCTAGACATTAAAAATTCCTCTTATTTTGGTCTCTTAGCGCCATATTTAGAACGCCTTTGTTTTCTGTCAGATACACCTTGCGTATCAAGCACACCTCTAATTACATGATATCTTACGCCAGGTAAATCTTTAACACGACCACCTCTTATTAAGACAACGGAGTGTTCTTGTAGATTATGCCCTTCTCCAGGTATATAACTTGTAACTTCAAATCCATTAGAAAGTCTAACTCTTGCAACTTTACGTAATGCTGAATTTGGCTTTTTAGGAGTAGTTGTATACACTCTTGTACACACACCTCTTTTTTGAGGGCAGGCTTCCATAGCAGGCACCTTATTTCTCTTTATTTGAGGTTGCCTAGGTCTTCTTAATAACTGATTTATTGTCGGCATCTTTGCCATTCCCTTTTTTACAAAAACTTTTATACATAACCATAACATTAATAAGTTATGTAATTTTTTTACTCTTAAAATAATTAATTATAATTTTGTTAGTAGCGTTTAGAGATTTCTACAGCCTACCAATCAAAGATTTTTCGACAATACTGTTACCATAAGCCCTAGTCAAGTCTTAATAATAATAAAATAATTATACACGAAAATATTATTAATATTTCCTATTTTACTACATTAACCCTATTTATTGGCTGTTAGCATCAGCAATATTTGTCTCCTCTATATCATTTTCAATTACAGCTTCTTCTTTTGATTCGAGAAGGGCTTTGTTCTCATTTCTTTCTTTTAGTATCAAATCATCTCTATGAGTTGATACTTGTCTCAATAAGTTGATAGCACTACCTGTTCCGGCTGGAATTAATCTTCCAACAATAACATTTTCCTTTAAGCCCTCTAACGTATCTGATTTACCATTCATTGCTGCCTCAGTAAGAACTCTAGTTGTTTCTTGGAATGATGCAGCGGATATAAAGCTCCTAGTTTGCAGAGCTGCTTTAGTAATACCCAGCAAAATAGGTTTGACAGTTATTCCCTTGCTTTTCTTAGAAGACAATTTTTCTAAAATTTGATTATATTCAATTTTATCAATTTGCTCTCCAGGAAGTAAACCAGAATCACCAGGATCGATTATTTCAACTTTCTTAAGCATTTGACTTACAATAACCTCAATATGTTTATCACTAATTGTAACTCCTTGAAGCCTATAAACATCTTGAACTTCCCTTACAAGATAAGCTGCTAGTTCTTCAACACCCTTAATTGCAAGTATGTCATGAGGGGCAGGATTTCCATCTAAAATATACTCACCTTTTTCAATTAAATCTCCATCCTGAACATCAAGATGCATATTTTTCGGTATCATATATTCAAACGGCTCTATAGTAATATCTGTTGGTATAATTCTAATTCTAGTCTTGTTCTTAAAATCTCTTCCAAATTCTATTTTTCCATCAGCCTCTGCAATAATAGCATGGTCTTTTGGACGTCTTGCTTCAAATAATTCGGCAACTCTTGGAAGTCCACCAGTGATATCTTTTGTTTTTGCACTCTCCGTTGGTATACGGGCTATAACGTCACCTGCATGCACTTTACTTCCATTTTCAACAGAAAGAATAACATTTGGCGGGAATGGATACCTAGCATCGACCCCCCTATCCAATTTTATAATTTTATCATTTTTGTCATTAATAATAGCAGATGGCTTTAAATCAGCACCTCTTGGCGAGCTCCTCCAATCTAAAATAACTCTTTGTGTAATATGGGTTGATTCATCTAATTTTTCATCAACCGAAAGACCTTCTACTAAATCTTCAAATTGCACAACTCCTGTTGCTTCCGAAATAATAGGTCTAGTATAAGGATCCCAAACAGCTATTCTCTCACCACGTTTAACCATATCTCCATCATCAACACTTAAATGAGTTCCGTATGGAATTTTATATATAGACTTTTCATTATTATCTTCGTCTAAAATTACTATTGAAGAATTTCTTCCCATAGTAACAAGTCTCTTTGTTGAATCTTTAGCTACATTACGATTTCTAATCAAAACCTTGCCATCAAAAGCGCTTTCAACAAAAGATTGATCTACAACCTGAGCCGTACCACCAATGTGGAAAGTTCTCATGGTCAGTTGAGTACCAGGTTCTCCTATAGATTGTGCGGCAACAACACCAACAGCTTCACCAACATTTACGGGTGTTCCGCGAGCTAAATCCCTACCATAACAATTTGCACAAGCTCCTATCTTGGATTCACAGGTTAGAACAGATCTAACCTTCATTGTTTCAATACCGGCTTCTCCACATTCAATTGCCTTCTGCTCATTTATAATTTCAGAATGTTTTAAGATTAATTTTCCAGTCTTAGGATTAATAATATCTTCACACGCACATCTGCCAAGCAATCTTTTACTTATATGAACAACGACATCTCCGCCATCCATTACATGATTTAATGTTATACCTTTGCTAGTACCACAATCTTTCTCTGTTATAATACAATCTTGTGCAACGTCTACTAAACGTCGTGTTAAATAACCAGAGTTAGCTGTTTTTAGTGCTGTATCAGCAAGGCCTTTTCTAGCTCCATGCGTAGAGTTAAAGTATTCAAGAACTGACAATCCTTCTTTAAAATTTGAAATTATAGGTGTTTCGATGATTTCACCAGACGGCTTAGCCATCAATCCCCTCATTCCAGCCAATTGCTTCATTTGAGCTGGAGATCCCCTAGCACCTGAGTGTGACATCATGTAGACAGAATTTATATCCTTCTGCCTTTTTGTGTTATCATCATACTCAACCACTTGAATTCTAGACATCATTTCGTCGGCAACTTTATCTGTACATTTAGCCCACGCATCAACTACTTTATTATACTTTTCACCTTTAGTTATCAGCCCATCAATATATTGGCTCTCATACTCTTTAACCAATACATTTGTTTCGTCTATTAACTTAAGTTTTGTGTCTGGAATAACCATATCATCCTTACCGAAAGAGATTCCAGCTTTACATCCATGATGGAAACCAAGGGCCATTATTCTATCACAGAAAATCACAGTATCTTTTTGACCACAATGCCTATAAACTTCATCAATCATTTTCGATATGTCTTTTTTTGTCATTATCTTGTTAACCAAGCTGTAACTGATAGCTTTATTTTTTGGCAACAACTCTCCCATTATTAATCTACCGGGAGTTGTATCATAAATTTTTCTAACTTCATTACCTTCTTCGTCTACAGTTGCAAATCGACCCTTTATTTTTGCATGTAATGTAGTGGTTCCGGTATATATAGCGTGATGTAATTCATTAATATTACCAAAAAGCATTCCTTCTCCAGGTTCGTTATCTTTTACCAGAGAAAGATAATAAAGCCCTAAAACCATATCTTGGCTTGGAACTATAATTGGAGTGCCGTCTGCTGGATGTAATATATTATTAGTCGACATCATTAAAACTCTAGCCTCTAACTGAGCTTCAAGCGAAAGAGGGACGTGGACGGCCATTTGGTCACCATCAAAATCTGCATTAAAAGCCGAACAAACTAATGGATGTAATTGTATTGCCTTTCCCTCAACCAGTATAGGTTCAAATGCTTGAATTCCTAATCTATGTAAAGTTGGTGCTCTATTCAATAAAACAGGGTGCTCCCTGATAACTTCTTCTAAAATATCCCAAACTTCTGGCTTTTCTTTTTCAACAAGTTTCTTTGCCTGCTTTACTGTTGTTGCAAGCCCCTTTGCATCTAATTTTGAATATATAAAAGGTTTAAATAATTCTAATGCCATCCTTTTTGGCAGCCCACATTGATGTAATTTTAATGTAGGGCCAGTAACAATTACAGATCTACCGGAATAATCAACTCTCTTCCCTAATAAGTTTTGTCTGAAACGTCCTTGCTTACCTTTGAGCATATCTGATAGAGATTTTAAAGGCCTCTTGTTTGCTCCCGTAATAATTCTACCTCTTCTGCCATTATCAAATAATGCATCTACAGATTCTTGTAACATTCTTTTTTCATTACGAATGATAATATCTGGCGCCTTCAACTCCATAAGTCTTTTTAATCTATTATTTCTATTAATAACCCTTCTGTATAGATCGTTTAAATCAGAAGTTGCAAATCTACCTCCGTCTAATGGAACTAATGGTCTAAGTTCTGGCGGAATAACCGGTATTATTGTCATAATCATCCATTCTGGACGATTTCCTGAATTTATAAATGCTTCTACAACTTTTAATCTTTTTGCTAATTTAATTGGCTTTAATTCTGAAGTTGATTCAGCTATTTCTACCCTAAGGTCATCGGCTATTTTAACAAGATCCATTGCGGCCAATAGGTCTCTAATTGCTTCAGCACCAATTCCCACAGTAAAACTATCATCGCCATACTCATCTTGGTATTCTAATAACTCTTCTTCTGTTAATAATTGTAATTCCTTTAAAGAAGTTAAACCAGGTTCCATAACTATGAAATTTTCGAAGTAAAGAACTCTCTCTAAATCTTTCAATTTCATATCTAGCAACAAACCTATTCTAGAAGGTAGAGATTTCAAGAACCATATATGCGCAACAGGAGAAGCAAGTTCTATGTGCCCCATTCTATCTCTACGAACTTTTGATAGAGTTACCTCAACTCCACATTTCTCACAGATAACACCTCTGTATTTCATACGTTTATATTTACCGCACAAGCATTCATAATCCTTGATAGGGCCAAAAATACGAGAACAAAATAACCCATCTCTCTCAGGCTTAAATGTTCTATAATTAATTGTTTCTGGTTTCTTAATTTCACCGAAAGACCATGCAAGAATTTTCTCCGGTGGAGCTATGGATATTTTTATTTGATCAAACGCCTGCGATTGAGGGGAACTTGGATTAAAAACACTCATTACCTCTTGGTCCATACTTTTATCCTTCTATATTTGCAAATATATTATTTGCTGGAATCGTATTACAAATTATATTTATGATTAAAATAATCCTATTAATCACTATTTATCGGCTCGTAATTCAGGTAATTTCTTACCGCTTGAATCTGGCTGCAACTTATCCGATTTAAGTTCCATATTTAACCCTAGAGATCGTATCTCTTTGATCAGAACATTGAATGACTCAGGGATACCTGCTTCAAATGCATCATCCCCTCTGACAATTGATTCATAAACTTTAGTTCTTCCCGCCACATCATCGGATTTAACAGTAAGCATTTCTTGAAGAGTGTAAGCAGCTCCATAAGCCTCTAATGCCCAAACTTCCATTTCACCAAATCTTTGACCGCCAAACTGAGCCTTTCCGCCAAGAGGTTGTTGTGTAACCAAACTATAAGGACCAATAGACCTTGCGTGTATTTTGTCATCAACAAGATGGTGAAGTTTTAAGATATATTTATATCCTACAGTAACATTTCTATCAAAAGCTTCGCCTGTTCTTCCATCATACAAAGTTACTTGGCCTGTTTTATCCAACCCAGCTTTCTCGAGTAAAATGTTAATATCACTCTCATGAGCTCCATCAAAAACAGGAGTTGCAATTGGGACTCCTTTTTTTAAATTTTCACCCAATTCAAGTAATTGTTCAGTTTCTAATGAATTAACAACCTTATTATCGTCACCATAAACTTCTTTAAGTTGGTTACGTAATACAGTTTCATTTTCACCCTTTCTAACGGCAACAACTGCATCACCAATTAATTTACCAAGCCCACGACATGCCCAGCCAAGATGTGTCTCCAAAATCTGACCAACATTCATACGACTAGGTACACCTAGAGGATTAAGAACCACGTCAACGGGGGTCCCATCCTCGAGATAAGGTAAATCTTCCTGAGGCATGATACGTGAAACCACACCTTTATTACCATGCCTACCAGCCATCTTATCGCCTGACTGTAGTTTTCTTTTTATGGCAACAAATACTTTAACCATCTTCATCACTCCAGGCAAAAGGTCATCTCCACGTTGTAATTTTTCAACCTTATCAATAAACTTTTCTTCGAGGAGGTTTTTAGAACTTTCATACTGACTCTTTATAGCCTCGATTTCGCCCATAACTTTATCGTTTTTCAGAATTATATCCCACCAATCTTTACGTGGAATATTATTAAGTGAATCTTCCGTTAATTTACTTCCCTTTTTAACGTCACCAGAAACCAACAACTCTTTTCCAAGCATCGTACTCATTAATTTTGCATAAACATTTCTGTCAAGAATAGTTACCTCATCGTCTCTATCTTTTGATAACTTTTCAATCTCTTCACGTTCTATTGCCATAGCACGTTCATCTTTTTCTACACCATGCCTATTAAACACCCTTACCTCAACAACAGTCCCGCTAACACCAGGAGGTAATCTTAAAGAGGTATCTCTAACATCAGATGCCTTTTCTCCAAATATTGCTCTTAATAATTTTTCTTCTGGAGTCATCGGGCTTTCACCTTTTGGTGTAATTTTTCCAACTAGGATATCACCTGGATTAGCTTCTGCACCAATATAAATAATTCCAGCTTCATCCAGATTCCTCAGCGCTTCTTCACCAACATTTGGAATATCACGAGTAACATCTTCAGGCCCAAGCTTAGTATCCCTAGCCATAACTTCAAACTCTTCAATGTGTATTGATGTAAATACATCATCTCTTACAATTCTTTCTGATATTAAGATAGAATCTTCATAATTGTATCCATTCCATGGCATATAAGCCACAAGAACATTTTTACCAAGAGCTAGATCACCCAAATCTGTTGAAGGTCCATCTGCAATGATATCGCCGCTATCAACAAATTCACCTGCTTTAACCAAAGGTTTCTGATTAATACATGTATTTTGATTTGATCGTTGAAACTTACTTAAATTATATATATCAACGGCTGACTTAGATGCATCCTTTTCATCTATAGCTCTAATAACTATTCTACTGGCATCAACTTGATCAACAACTCCTGATCTTCTAGCTGATACAGCTGCACCAGAATCACGAGCAACCACAGCCTCCATACCGGTTCCAACAAATGGAGCCTCTGCTTTCAACAATGGGACCGCTTGTCTTTGCATATTTGACCCCATCAATGCTCGGTTAGCATCATCATTCTCGAGAAAAGGAATTAATGCTGCAGCAACAGAAACAAGCTGCTTAGGAGAAACGTCCATAAAATCTACTTTATCAGATGGAATAAGCTGAACATCCCCAGATACCCTGCAATTAATCAATTCGTCAGTGAATGCAGAAGAAGAGTCTAATTGTGCATTAGCCTGTGCAATCGTATATTTACCTTCTTCTATAGCAGAAAGATAAATAACTTCATCTGTTACTTTTGAATCAAGTACACGTCTATATGGGCTTTCAATAAATCCATATTTATTAACACGAGCAAATGTTGCGAGAGAATTTATAAGACCAATATTAGGACCTTCAGGTGTTTCAATAGGGCATATTCTGCCATAATGGGTTGGATGAACATCACGAACTTCAAATCCAGCTCTTTCTCTTGTTAGTCCACCTGGCCCTAGAGCTGAAACTCTTCGTATATGTGTAATCACCGATAATGGATTCGTTTGGTCCATAAATTGAGAAAGTTGAGAAGAGCCAAAGAATTCTCTAATTGCCGCAGTAATCGGCTTTGCGTTGATAAGATCATGAGGCATAACAGTATCTACATCGACAGATGTTAATCTTTCTTTTATTGCTCTTTCCATACGCAAGAGACCAATACGATATTGATTCTCCATTAGTTCTCCAACTGACCTAACCCTTCTATTACCTAGATGATCTATATCATCGATCTCACCTTTGCCATCTCTTAGATTAACCAAATGCCTTACAACCGCAAGAATATCTTCTTTTCTGAGCGTTCCATGGGTATCTTCCACATCAAGATCTAATCGCATATTTAATTTTACACGACCAACTGCAGATAAATCATATCTATCTGCATCAAAGAAAAGGCTATTGAATAAAGATTCTGCGGTCTCTACTGTTGGAGGTTCTCCAGGACGCATAATTCTGTATATATCAAGTAACGCTTGATCCTTATTTTCATTTTTGTCTGCTGCAAGAGTATTTCTAATAAAGGCTCCAACATTTACGTGATCTATATCAAGCACTGATAAATTCTTAATACCTTTTGATGCCAATAGATCAAGAAATTCTTGAGTTATCTCATCGCCAGCTTCACCATAAATAAGACCCGTATCCATGTTAACAATATCCTCTGAAAGATACTGACCTATTAAGTCCTCATCACTATACAGAACTTCGGTTAAACCAGATTCAATTAACTTGGTAGCTAATCGAGGCGTAAGCTTTTTACCAGCTTCAACAGCAATTTCGCCAGTTTTAGCATTGATTAGATCTTTAGGTAATTTTATCCCCTTAAATCTTTCTGAATTAAATTCCGTAACCCATCCAGATTTATTCTTTTTAAAAGAGAAACTATTATAGAAATAATCTAAAATATCTTCAGAGCTCAAACCTAAAGAATATAATACAGTTGTTACTGGGAGCTTACGTTTTCTATCGATCCTTGAATATACAAGGTCTTTAGCATCAAATTCGAAGTCAAGCCAAGATCCTCTGTACGGAATAATTCTTGCAGCATATAAAATTTTTCCACTTGAATGAGACTTTCCTTTATCGTGATCGAAAAAAACTCCAGGACTTCTGTGCATTTGACTAACAACAACCCTTTCGGTACCATTCACAATAAAAGTACCGTTACCTGTCATTAGCGGCATATCACCCATATACACCCACTGATCTTTGATAGTTTGAACAGATTTAGCACCTGTTTCTTCATCAGTTTCATAGACAATTAAACGAAGGTAGGCCTTCACTGGTGCAGAATAAGTCATGCCTCTCTGTTGACACTCATCAGTATCATATTTAGGTACATCGAAATCATATTTAAGAAATTCTAATACAGAATTTTCACTAAAGTCAGTAATTGGAAAAATTGATGAAAATACTGCTTGTATTCCATTATTTATTCTCCCTTCAACAGGTTCCTTAGCTTGTAAGAAATACTCGTATGAAATTCTTTGAACTTCAATAAGATTTGGCATTTCCGCAACTTCACGGATTTTACCGAAATATTTACGAATTCGTTTGCGACCTACATAAGATTGTGCCATTTGGCCCTCATTTTGATATTAAATAAAAAATTTTAAACTAAGTTTGTATTTAAATTTAATTTTTCTACATCATCTGCACGGTAATATAGTTAAATTAAGTCTAAAACTACCCTCTATTTAATTTCACAAGTAGCGCCGGCTCCTTCAAGTTGTTCTTTAATTTTACTTGCTTCATCTTTTGTTACACCTTCTTTAACTGTCGCAGGAGCTGCTTCAACAAGGTCTTTGGCTTCTTTTAAACCTAGTCCAGTGATTGCCCTTACTTCCTTAATTACATTTATCTTTTTATCACCCATGGACGCTAAAATGACATTGAATTCAGTTTTTTCTTCAACAGGTTCTGAAGATGAAACTGCTGCCGCTGCTGCTGCAACTGGAGCTGCTGCTGAAACGCCCCACTTCTCTTCTAATAATTTTGATAATTCTGATGCTTCTAACACTGTTAAATTTGATAAACTTTCTACTATTTTTTCTAAATCTGCCATTTTAAACTTTCCTTTATTAAATTTTAAACTTATTAAGTTTGGTTATTATTATGCTGCTTGATTTTTATCGGAATACGCGTTGATAACTCGAGCTACTTGAGATCCTGGTGCATTTACAATCTGAGCTATAGCTGCTGCTGGTGAAGTTATGAGTCCAATTATCTTGCCTCGTAACTCATCTAGAGACGGTAAACTAGCCAATGATTTTACATCATTAGTATTTAACATTGTTCCAGACATTGAACCACCTAAAACAATGAATTTTTCATTATCTTTGGCAAACTTTACAGCCGCCTTAGGTGCAGATATAGGATCATCTGAATAAGCTATTAGAGTTGGACCTTTTAAGAATTCATCTAAACCAGATACAGGGGTCTCTTTAAGAGCTATCTTTGTAAGTCTGTTTTTTGTTACTTTAACAACAGCACCTAATTCCCTCATACCATTTCTTAGCTCATTCATATCAGCAACGGTTAACCCTGAATTCTGCGCAATTAGTACAACAGATGCAGTATTAAAAGTTTTATTAAGATCTGATACAAACTCTTCTTTTTTAACTCTATCCACAGCGTTCTCCTTATATTGTGACTTAAGCAAAAATACAAAGCCACGTTCATATTTCAGTACAAAATAAATTGTACGGATATAACCCTGCCCGCTAGTAATAATAACCAGCTCGTAAGTCAAAATTCTAATGTGCTAACATTAGAAAAACCGTCTCATATAGGATGTTTAAGCATAAAGCACCTATAATCTCGGACAGGTAAACATAAATACTAGATATTTATGCCATTTATCTGGAAATGTAAAGACCAGATAATTATACTGCCGCAAAAATTGTGGCAGGATCTATTTTTACACCAACTCCCATTGTTGAAGATAATGTAATTTTTTTAATATATGTTCCTTTAGTAGCACTTGGTTTTGAACTTTGTATAGCACTTGCGAGCGCCTTTATATTAGCGATTAAGGCCTTTTCAGTAAAGCTAGCTTTACCAATACCCGCTTGAATAATTCCAGCTTTTTCAACTCTATACTCTATAGCACCACCTTTAGCAGCTTTCACAGCAGCAGAAACATCATTTGTTACGGTTCCTACTTTTGGATTTGGCATCAATCCACGTGGACCTAAAACTTTACCCAATTGACCAACTATTGCCATTAAATCAGGCGTTGATATAACTCTATCAAAGTTTAATTCACCATTTAATATACTAGCAGACAAATCTTCATCACCAACGATATCGGCACCAGCATCTTTTGCTTCTTTAGCCTTATCACCTTTTGCGAACACAGCAACTCTTACATCTCTTCCTGTACCTTCAGGTAATTGACATACACCCCTTACCATTTGATCTGCATGCCTTGGATCAACACCAAGATTTACAGCTATTTCAATTGTTTCATCAAATTTTGCAGATGCATTACCTTTAATTAATTTAACACCCTCATTAAGCTCATAAGATTTATCTTTATCAATATTTTCTCTAATAGAATTAAATCTTTTTGATATTTTAACCATCGTATTTTACTCCTGTACCACTAAACCCAGAGACCTTGCGGACCCTGCGATGATTTTTTCAGCTTGATCTAAAGACGTTGTGTTTAAATCTTTCATTTTTAATTCAGCTATTTCTCTAACTTGTTTAGGCGTTACATTTCCACTAACAGTAATACCAGGCGTTGCACTACCTTTATTTAAATTTGCAGCTTTTTTCAAAAGAAAAGATGCGGGCGGAGTTTTTGTTACGTATGAAAATGTTTTATCTGCATATATAGTTATTAATGTTGGTATTGGCATATCCGCTTCAAGATCTTGCGTAGCTGCATTAAAAGATTTACAAAACTCCATTATATTCAAGCCCCTTTGCCCTAAAGCTGGGCCTATTGGAGGTGAAGGATTAGCCTTACCTGCTGGAACTTGTAATTTTAAATAACCACTAATTTTTTTTGCCATTTGTAACTCCTTTTTTTATAAATATTATTAATATTCATAAAAAGCAAATTCTAAAATAATAAAAATCTTATAACTTTTCTACTTGACCATATTCTAATTCTACTGGAGTAGCTCTTCCAAAAATTGAAACAGCAACTTTTAATCTAGATCTCTCAATATCTACCTCTTCAACCATGCCGTTAAATGATGCAAAAGGACCATCAGAAACCTTAACTTGTTCACCTATATCAAATGTAATAGATGGCTTAGGTCGATCAACGCCCTCCTGAACTTGTTGTATAATTCTCATAGCTTCAGATTCACTTATTGGCATCGGTTTATTATTTGATCCTAAAAATCCACTAACTTTAGCAGTATTTTTTATCAAATGATAAGCTTGGTCTGTCATTTCCATTTTAACAAGGACATATCCTGGAAAAAACTTTCTTTCCGATGATACTTTTCTTCCTTTTTTAACGTTAATTACCTCTTCTACAGGCACCATTATCTCTTCAAAAAGTTTATCAATACCCCTTAACATAGCTTGCTCTCTTATAGAACTAGCCACTTGTTTTTCAAAGTTTGAATAAGCGTGAACTATGTACCAACGATAAGCCAATTTTAACTCCTAATTTCCAGTTCCGAGAACTAGACCTACTAGCCAGCTGAGAATCTGATCCGCAATCAAGAAAAATACAGCAGCAAAGAATACGAATATAACGCACATTATGGTTGTTACTGTAGTTTCTCTGCGCGAAGGCCAGGTAACTTTTTTAGCCTCAGCTCTAATTTGCTGTACAAATTTTATCGGACTAGTCTTTGCCATCTATTATCCTAATTAATAATTTACAAGTATTCCAACACCATTGTAACATCTTATGGCAGGAGTGGAGGGAATCGAACCCCCAACCTTCGGTTTTGGAGACCGACGCTCTGCCAGTTGAGCTACACTCCTAATATAATGACAATAGGTAATATTGGAGTGCTAGGTTAAGTTACTCTATGATAGAAGAAACCACACCAGCACCAACAGTTCTTCCGCCTTCACGAATAGCAAATCGTAAATTATCTTCCATTGCTATTGGAACTATTAAAGTTACATTCATTTCAATATTATCACCAGGCATCACCATTTCTGTACCTTCGTTGAGTGTTACCACCCCAGTCACATCAGTTGTACGGAAATAAAATTGTGGCCTATAGTTTGTAAAGAATGGAGTATGTCTTCCGCCTTCATCTTTAGTTAGAATATAAGCACTTGCCTTAAATTTTGCATGAGGAGTTATTGATCCAGGTTTAGCAAGGACCTGTCCGCGCTCAACCTCTTCTCTTTTTGTACCCCTTAGCAACACACCAACATTATCACCAGCTTCTCCTTGGTCAAGAAGTTTTCTAAACATCTCTACGCCTGTGCATGTCGTTTTGGAAGTATCTTTAATACCTATAAGCTCAAGCTCTTCGCCAACCTTAACAACACCTCTTTCTACACGCCCTGTAACAACAGTTCCACGTCCTGAAATTGAGAACACGTCTTCAATCGGCATTAAGAAAGGTAAATCTTTTGCTCTTTCTGGTTGGGGAATATAAGCATCAACAGCTTCCATTAATGCGAGAATTGATTTAGAACCAATCTCATCATCTTTTCCCTCAAGAGCGGCTAAAGCGGAACCTTTTACAATAGGTATATCATCGCCTGGAAAATCGTAAGATGAAAGTAATTCTCTTACCTCCATTTCAACCAATTCTAACAATTCTTCATCATCAACTTGGTCAACTTTATTCAAGTAAACAACAAGAGAAGGAACGCCAACTTGTCTTGCTAATAATATATGTTCTCTAGTCTGTGGCATTGGACCATCTGCTGCATTAACTACCAATATAGCTCCATCCATTTGCGCTGCACCTGTTATCATGTTCTTAACATAATCAGCGTGACCTGGACAATCAACGTGAGCATAATGCCGGTTTGCGGTTGTGTATTCAACGTGTGCCGTTGAAATGGTTATTCCACGTGCTTTTTCTTCTGGAGCCTTATCAATTTGATCGTAAGCTGAAAATTCAGCTCCGCCTGATTCAGCCAATACCTTAGTAATCGCAGCTGTTAATGTTGTTTTGCCATGGTCTACGTGACCAATAGTTCCTATGTTACAATGTGGTTTTGAACGATCGAATTTTTCTTTAGCCATAATACTTTATCTCACTTTAAAAAACTAATTTTGTTAATAATTACCTATATAATTACCTATATAATTTAAATTTAAAAAAAACACCATAAAAAAATAACTTGTTTCCAATTAGCGTTTGGAGCGGGTGAAGGGAATCGAACCCTCGTCCTCAGCTTGGAAGGCTGCTGCTCTACCTTTGAGCTACACCCGCACAACAATCATGACTACACCACAAAATGGTGGAGGGAGTTGGATTTGAACCAACGTAGGCTAAGCCAACGGGTTTACAGCCCGTCCCCTTTAACCACTCGGGCACCCCTCCAAAATATTATCAATTCGGACAATATCAGTCATGGGAACCAAAAGGTACCACGAAACTTTTTCGCCTATATCATGCTATAAATGGCGTATGTCAACAGCTAATTATATTTCAATGTGTACACACTTACACTAAAGCATTATAAAAAGCTAGAAGGAAATCAATTAAATGACTGAAAATATTGAAATTTATGGTATGCACGCATGCGTACATGCGCTAAAAAATAAAAATAGAGAAATAATAAAAATTTTCGTTACCGAAAATGCGAATCAACGTTTACGTGCAGAAATTGAAAATACCAAAATTAACCCAGAAATTGTGTCTGTGAAATTCATAGATAGAATGCTTTCCGATAATGCTGTTCATCAAGGCGTTGTTGTTATATTAAAAGAATTTCCTAAAAAACAGATAACAGAGATAGATACTAAAAAAAATATTCTTCTCTTGGATCAAATTACAGACCCTCGAAATCTTGGCGCTATAATAAGGATAGCCGCAGCCTTTGGCATTGAAGATATTATTATAACTAAGCAATTTAAACCGAAAGACATAAGTCTAATAGCAAAAGCATCATCCGGCGGGTTGGAGTATGTTTCTTTAATTGAGGTTACTAATTTATCCAGGGCAATCGAGCAACTCAAAGAAACAGGGTATTGGGTTGCTGGGCTTGATAGCGATGCAGAATGTAACATTCAAGAACTAAAAGATAGCAAACAAGTTGCTATAATCATGGGAGAGGAAGGTAAGGGGCTAAGAAGATTAACCCGAGAAAAGTGCGACCAGATGTACAAAATAAAAACTCTTGGTAAAATTACTAGTTTAAACGTATCAACAGCTGCAGCTATAACTCTCTATAGCTTATAAAAGGAATCGTTCAAATTTTGTATTTAAATACATAAAATTTATATCATTTAGGCCAGATTCTTTCAGCTAAATTTGGTGATCCTGGAGCATGAACTAATTTTCTGACAACCTTATCGGTCCATTCTTCCATCTTGGGGTTTATTTTTTCATGATCAACAAAAACTTTATTCCTCATTGCTACTGATGTCCATTCATAGAATATTGCATGTTTAGACCATCCAGAAACTGATACAAGCTTTCTTACAGCAACACAACCCGGAAGGTTTCTCATTGATGGGATCCTCCATTGGGCGTACCAAGCGGCAAGCTCATCCTCATCTTGATAAGATCCTGCATTAAAATTTCCTAATTGTATGCATCTTGATGGAACTAAATCAGCTCTCTTTTCATGCGAATCTGGACCGTCAGCTCTTGCCTCTTCTGTCATAATATTGGATCTTTCCCCAATACGACTAGCTAACATATTCTGGTCTATTGAAGACAAACTGTCATGAAATTCTTTTGGCGTTGGGTTAGCAAATACTTCAGCATTCGTCGCTCCAAACATTAATATATACCTATCTCCAGATGGAATTGCCTCCTTTATATGGCTTAATCTTCCTTCTTCACCCGGATGTTTAACATTTGGAAGAGAAGCATAATGAGCTGCCCAGAGAATCTCACTATTTTTCAATCTTTTTGGAATGTATGTATTATGTAACCAATTTAAATATTCTTTCCGGTTATCGTCGTCTAAATTATACCAACTTATCCAATATCCTCTATCCATTTTTCGTATCCTTTAATTTTTACTTTGACATATTAAATTCTTCTGTACTAAAAGACTATAACTTATATTTATTTTTTTTAGAAGTACGCCGGCTTAGCTCAGTTGGTAGAGCGGCTGATTTGTAATCAGTAGGTCGGGAGTTCGAATCTCTCAGCCGGCACCATTTTAAATGCTTTACAAATAAAATTCTAAATAAACACCTTTTTAATATGCAAAAAAATAGGAATGTTTAAAAAATGAATTCATTAGAAAAATTTCCAGAAAAATTTATCACAGATTTGAAGACTATCATAAATCCAAGAGATTTTATAACTGACGAAGAACAAATAAATCCGAGATTAACCGATTGGGTTGGATATGCAGATGGGAAATCTTCATTAATGCTAACCCCTAGAAATACACAAGAAGTATCTAGCATCTTAAAACTATGTAATAATTATAAAATTCCAATCGTACCCCAAGGAGGCAATACAGGTTCTGTTGCAGGGGCAATACCTAATGGAGAAATTATTCTAAATATGACAAAAATGAATAGTATTCGTGAAATAAATCCCAAAGATTACACGGTGACCGTTGATGCAGGATGCATATTAGAAAAAGTACACGAATTAGCAATCAAATCGAATAGATTCTTTCCTTTAAGCATCGGGTCGCAAGGGACCTGTACAATTGGTGGAAATATTTCAACAAATGCAGGTGGAATATCTGTATTAAAATATGGAAATATGCGTGATTTAGTTCTGGGATTAGAAGTTGTGTTGCCTAATGGTGAAATATGGAACGGATTAAGAAGGTTGAGAAAAGATAACACAGGATATGCCCTTAAACATATTTTTATGGGAGCCGAAGGAACACTTGGAATAATCACAGGTGCGTGTCTTCGACTTTTTCCAGAAATAAGAGAAAAAACAACTGCTTTTGCTTCATTAAGAGATTTAGATTCTTGTATTGAATTGCTTGAACTATTGAGATCCGAAGCAGGAGATTCACTATCATCCTACGAATTGATTCCGGGTATTGGCTTGGGAATCGCAATCACATACGGAGATAAAATTATTGAACCTCTATCAAAAAGATACGAGTGGAATGTCATAATAGAATTTTCGGGAACAAAGAATGATGGTGATACAAAATTAAACCTCGAAAATGCATTAAATAAGGCAATTGAAAATGGCATAATATTAGATGCAACAATAGCAAATTCCTTAAAACAAGCAGCTTCTATTTGGAAAATCAGAAAGGCTATAGTAGAATATCAACCAAGATTAGGCGGCGAAATTAAACATGATGTAGCTGTTCCGATATCTAATGTACCAGAATTTATAAAAGAGGCTAACGATGCGGTAAGGAAGGTAATACCTCATATTAGACCTGTTGCTTATGGGCATATCGGTGACGGAAACGTGCATTATAATGTATGCCCTCCCTTGCAATATGACAATATAAAATTTAAGGAAAAAACAGAAGAAATTCATAAGGTGGTTTATGATGTTGCGTTTAAATTTGGAGGAAGTTTCGCTGCAGAACATGGAGTTGGTGTAGTAAAAAAAAATGAAATGATCAGATATAAATCAGATACAGAAATAAACCTCATGAGATTAATTAAATTATCTATAGATCAAAATCAAATTATGAATCCCGGCAAATTATTCGATAATTAAAACCTATTGATAATGCTCCAATAGATTTTACACATCTAAAAATAAGGTATATATGTAAATCATTTATCGCATATATTATATCAAAAAATATATATATTTAATTTATAAACGGATCGTTCATGAGAATCTCTAGAACTATGATTGGCGCAGCACTGGCATCTACCTCTGCTACAATAGGTGGAATGACTGTAGTGCTAACACGCTACTTGATGCCCGAAAGCGATCCCTTTTCATTACCAAGTATTCGATATGGTATTGGAGCACTTGTATTACTCACGCTTCTGTACCTACTTAAAAAAAATAAAAAAATAGAATTTGAAGACTGGATTCCAGTGTTCATACTTTCATGTATATTTTACTGTGCATTTCCTTGGGCTTTTGCCGCGGGGCTTGAGCATACAACGGCCGCAAGAGGCGCAATCGTATTCACATCCCAACCTGTGGTAACCTTAATACTCGGAGCAATATTAGGTATAGAGAAGACAACAAAGTTAAAAATACTTGCAATAAGCGTGGCCTTAAGTGGAATTATCATTACTCTAAGTGATCAAATTGGTTACTTAGCTCCTAATGCATGGAAGGGTGATCTACTGATGTTCTTTGCTGCCTTTTGCAATTCTGTATATGTGTTATCGGCAGGAAAATATATAAAAAAATATGGCGGATTTACATTTACAGCATGGCCAATGTTAATAGGATCATCATGTATGTTTATACTAGCTCTAATATTTGGAAATCCTTTTACAGGATCTCTATCATTCGATCAAACTGGATGGATATTAATGCTTATACTTGCAATACCTGGTGCAGCTATTATGGTTTTATTGTTTATGATAGCTATAACTATGACAACGCCTACCGGTGTTACGGTAACAGTGGGATTTAACCCATTGAGTGCGATTATTTTAGGCGCAATTATCCTACAAGAACCTGTATCACCTAAGATATTAATTGGTTTCTTTTGTATTACAAGCGCAGTTATACTGGCAAATATTCAAAATATTAGATCTGAAAATAAAACTAATATGCGGGAATAATAACTTCCCCGCATAATCGCTATAAAATATTACTAAGCTAAGCTTAAACTTGTAGCTTGCTTTCCTCTTCCGCGAGGATCGTCTTCCACTTCAAATGAAACAACATCGCCTTCATTTAAATTAGAAACGCCAGATGCTTCAAGTGCTGTAGCATGAACAAAAATATCTTTGCTACCATCTTCAGGAGCTATGAATCCATACCCCTTTGAAGAATTATAAAACTTGACTGTACCTTTAACTGACATAAGCCAATCTCCTTTATTAAGTTCTGTAAAAAATTTACAGAACAGATTCTAAAAAACTATATACACGCTATACAATGGATATTTAGTTTAATCAACTTGAATATTTGTAGCTTGTTTCCCTCTTCCGCGAGGATCGTCCTCTATTTCAAATGAAATTACATCGCCTTCATTTAAATTAGAAACACCAGAAGCTTCAAGTGCTGTAGCATGCACAAAAATATCTTTGCTACCATCTTCAGGGGCTATGAAACCATATCCTTTTGAAGAATTATAAAATTTTACTGTACCTTTTGACATAATATATCTCCTTTACTCAAATCATAACAGTGTGGCAACATCATTAATACCAACATTATCGACGTCTAAAGTTCTTTCGAGCTTGAGACCTCGTTGCTGGAGCACGTTCATCTTTATGTCTAAAAACTATACGACCTTTTTCAAGGTCATAGGGAGTCATTTCAACTGTAACGCGATCTCCAACTAATGTTCGTATTCGATGTTTTTTCATTTTACCAGCTGTATATGCAACAATCTGATGATCATTATCTAGCGCAACACGAAATCTCGCATCGGGAAGTATGTCAGTTACTACACCTTCAAGTTCCAAAAGTTCTTCTTTTGCCATTAACACTCCAAATTGCAAACAAAATAGCCTAATCCAATAAAAAAAGCCTAATTAAAAAATAATGGGAAATATATTAAAAATCCCACATAACATCTTTATAACAAATTTAATCGATAATCTATAACAATTTATATTTTTTATGCAAATCAAAGAAAGGCAGCTATCTAGAACTCCATTAAAATAGCCTTACAATTAATAATAACTAACAAGCTCCCTGTACCAATTTGATATTAAATTTAGTTCATCAAAGCTAAGTTGTGGTTTTTTTAGACATCCAAGTGTTTCTTTTAATTCTGTTATATTTTTTATACCAGGCACTACTGTAGTTATTTTAGGTTGCCTTAAACAATAAATTAATGCAATTTCAGATAAGGTTAAGCTAACTTGGGATAATTTCTTTTTTAGCATCAGAGCCCTTTTGTGATCTCTGTATATAACGTTTGATTTGTCGATTTTTCTGTCTAACCTATCTGCCAAGGCTCCAGCAGCATGAGAACGAATGCCAATTACTCCAATTTTATTGTCATCAGCTATCTGCAGTATACTATCTTTATTATTAAAATTACACCCTTGGTTAATGTCATCAAATTTATCTGATATAAGCCCATCTGCAGACTGATTTAGTAAATTATAAAGAATTTGTATTGTTGCAAATTTATTAGTCTCAATTAATTTTTTAACTGTATTAAAGTCTCCATTCCAACCGGTTAACCCAATAAACCTGACCTTGCCTTGATCAACAAGATCGAAAGAAGCTTGAAAAAAATCCAAACAATCGTCGTAATTTAACTGAGGAGCATAAACTGGAGGAGAATCTCTAAACTGATATTCGCCTCTTACACTTCCAATCTGATGATGAATTTGAAGGATATCTATGTAATCAGTCTTCAGCCTTTTTAAACTTTCTTCTACAGATGATATAAGATTTTCCTTCATGCTTTTTAAAAGACTTTGATTATCAAATCTAACCTTAGAGGCAATGACAACCCTCTCTCTTTTTCCTTTTAAGCCTATTCCAAGGTTTATCTCTGACTTCCCATTGCCGTAGACAGGCGATGTATCAAAAAAATTAATACCGTTATCAATAGCTTCGTTTATACATTTTATGCATTCATGGTCATCAGTTTTACCCCAAGCATGACCAATACCAGCACCGCCAAAACCAATCTCAGAAACTTTAATGGGCGTCAGACCAAGTCGTTTATAGTTCAATTTCTCTATCCAAAGGTTGCAATTGCAAAGTCATAGGCTTTGGATGGGTAACTTCAAATACATTTATTGTCATGGATATTAATGTGTAGTATCCCAGCACGCCAACTAAATCAATAACGCTATCTTGCCCTAATATACCAACAGTTTCTAAATAAAGCTCATCAGCTACATACTTATACTTATGTAAAGAAACTGCAAATCGATATATTATTTCTTGGTTATCATCTATAAAATTTGGCTTTTTACCCAATCTAATGCTTTCGATTATATCGCCTTTAATTCCTGCTTCTTGAGCAATAACGCTATGCACTCGCCATTCATATTCAGAACCCCAAATCCTAGCAATAATACAGATAGCTAACTCAGATAGCTTTGGAGAAAGAGAACTATTATATCTACAATATGCACCTAGCGATTGAGCATTATCCGCTAAACCAGGTCTTTGCATCCAAATTGCAAGCGGTCCTCTTACCCCACCCCTTGGACCAGAAGAAATTTCGTCAAATATCTTCCTTTGCTCAATATTCATATCTTCTTTCTTAAGTTCGTTTATACGCATTAACAATCTCCTTTTGTTCAAAAACAACCTATTAATAGTTAATTTAGCATTTGTTTAACTAACGATAAGTGTAATTATATTATAATAATCCCCAAGTTTTTCAATATATTAAGAGAGTCATCATATTATAAATAAAATTTTGCTAGATTTATAAAATTTTTCCCTATAAGTTAATTTAGATATTGCTAGAGCATAGTGCTGTTGTGATGAATTTACTATATGTTAACATTATTAATAATTTAAAGGGCGTAAAAATATATGCCTGATATACGGGAGGAATTTTAAGTATGGCTGATGAAGTAGTCATTGAAGCAAAAGGTCTTACAAAGGCTTTTACAGAAACGGTAATAGCTGTTGAAGATGCTATCTTCCAAATCCCAAAGGGATCTTTCATTTCCTTAGTTGGCCCAAGTGGGTGTGGCAAGTCTACACTTTTAAGGCTAATTGCAGGGCTAATTGATAAAACAGATGGAAACATCAGTGTTCGTAACGCAGAAGTTACTGGCCCAAGAAAAGACATTGGTTTAATGTTTCAAAAGGCTGTGTTACTTGAATGGCGTACAGCGATTGAAAATGTTTTATTACCTAACGAAATACGTGGAGATGTTGGCCCAGAAGCAAAACAAAAAGCTTGGGATGGCTTACAATTAGTAGGATTGAAAGACTTTGAATTTTCGTTCCCACGTCAATTATCAGGTGGTATGCAACAACGTGTTGCTCTTGCCAGGTTACTTCAAACAGGTGCTGATATAATGTTACTTGATGAACCTTTTGGAGCTCTTGATGAATTTACAAGAGAAAGATTGAATGTTGAGTTATTGAGAATTGTTGACGATCCAGAAATAACAACAATTTTTGTAACACATAATATTACAGAAGCAATATTCCTAGCTGATAAGGTGTTTGTTATGACACCTCGACCAGGAAGAATAGCAGCTATGATAGATATCAATCTTCCAAAACCAAGAACTATTGAGATGGAAACAACTCCTGAGTTCAACGCTTTAATCAAAGAAGTTAGGGATGTTTTATCTGGACATTTGGATGGTGCACCACTATGAGCACAGAATTAGACACTGATGTTAGCCATAATATAGAGATCGGCGGGGACTTCAAAGGAGGTCTCGGCGGAGCCATGATTAGGCATCTCATAATATTATTGGTTCTTCTATTTGTCTGGGAAATGGCAAATAGAACTGGTATGGGTGATCCATTACTTCTGCCAAGGCCAACTGATATCGTATTATCAATATGGAAAATCTATGTTACTCAAGGAAACGTATGGTACCATCTATGGGTTACATTTAAAGAAGCCATGCTTGGTTGTCTTATTGGTTGTATAATTGGTATAGGACTTGCTACAGCTGCTGTATTAAGTGATGTATTCAGACAATTTCTAAAACCATATATTATTATTGTCGAAGCAACACCAAGAATTGCTATCGGTCCAATTTTAGTTACTTGGTTTGGTTTTGGCATGAGTTCAAAGGTTGCACTAGCTGCTTTGGTTTGTTTCTTTGCTCCATTTGTTAATACAATAACAGGTCTACTGGGCGTTGAAGAAGAATCATACGAACTATTTAGATCACTCGGAGCTACTAGAAAACAAGTTTTCTGGAGACTAATGATCCCAACAGCTTTACCAACAATGAACGCAGGTTTAAAGCTTGCAGTTGGCTCAGCATTTGGAGGAGCTTTAGTTGCTGAATTCATTTCCGCACAAGCTGGAATGGGTATATTGATGGCACGATATACGATGTCATTAAATATGCCGTCAGCTTTTGCTGGATTACTATCAATAACATTATATGGTTTCATCTTATTTAGAATCATGGAATTCATTGATTATAAAGTTCTGTATTGGCGTACCGATGAATTAATGGAAAAAAAGAGTCTTAAAAGATCTCTTGCATGGAAAAAGGAGATGCAATCATGAGTGACGTTAGTTCAGACGGCATTTTAAAAGGCGTAAAAGAACTCAGTCTTGTACATAAATTATCAATGCATTTAGGTGTGTTTGTAATATTAATAGGCGGCTGGGAACTTGGATCAAGACTAGGTTATGTTAACGAACTTATCATGCCTCCTCCAACAGCTATTGGGTATAGGTTGTATGAAATGTTCTTTATCACAGGTTCAATTTATTGGCATTATTTTGTGACAATGTTTGAAGCAGTTTGTGGTTTTATAATAGGCGTTTCTATTGGTTTAAGTTTAGCTGTCACCTCGGCAATCAGCCCTGTGTTTAGACGTTATTGGGCACCTTACGCGGTAGTATTCAACGTAACACCAGGCATAGCAGTAACACCTTTTATTATTGCATGGTTTGGTTTTGGATGGAGTTCAAAAATAGCACTTGCTGCCTTAGTTTGCTTCTTTCCACCATTCATCAATACTTTAACAGGTCTGTTATATATAGACAAAGATGCAACAGAGTTGTTTAGATCTCTTGGAGCAAATAGAAAACAGTATTTTTGGAAACTACAAATTCCAAGTGCTCTTCCTATTATTATCGCAGGTTTAAAACTTGCAATGACAGGAGCTCTAATTGGTGCAATTGTTGCTGAATTCTTCTCGGCATCTGAAGGTGTTGGTATACTTATGCAAAGATTTGCTTTCCGCCTTAATATGGATGGCAGTTTTGCAGCCCTTATAGTAATGTCGTTAATGGGTCTAAGCCTATTCACACTTATGGAATATATGGATGTAAAAGTCCTATTCTGGAGAAGACATTCTAGAATGGAAGAAGTTAGTAAGAAAAGAAAAGCTAAATGGAGTATTAATTGATAAAATAAAAATTCCATTAAAAAAACCCAGCAATAAAATGCTGGGTTTTTTTTTACAAAAAAAATATCTATCTATCTATCTAAATAGACTTTACCTTTTTTATACATCGCATAGTCAACCAATTTATTTTCAAAAGTAATAGCTGCAAGACCATTTTTTTCAGCCTCTTCAAACGCCTCAACCATTCTTTGGTAATAACCAATCAACTTTGGATCAGGCTCGTATGCTTTTCTAGCAACAGCAACGTGACTTGGGTGAATTAGCGTTCTACCATCATAGCCGATACTTTTACTTAATTCACATTCTAGTCTCAATGCATCAAGATCATGTATTCCACTAAATGCTCCATCTAGAATATAAGGAAGCTTTGCTGCCCTTGCGTCAACCAACGATTTGCTTCTAGAATAATTCATTTCAAATCCATCTATTGAAAATCCTGAGTGCAAGTCTCGCTGCAAATCACCATCTTCAGCGCTACCAAATACAATAGATTCCACCCTCTTTGCTGCAGAACATATATCATAACACTTAACAACACCAAGGGCCGTTTCAATTAACAGTAACAATTTAATTGAGTTAGGCTCTAGCCCTCTTTCTCTTTCAAGTTTTGTAATTATTTTATCAGCAAATTGAACTTGCTCAACAGATTCTGCCATCGGCAATGCTATCCCATATATATAAGGGCCAACAACAGCATTCAAATCATCTTCTAAAAATTCAATTTCACTGTTCACTCTAATAAGAGTTGTTATAGATAGCTTTGGCAAAACATTCTTTGACACATTATCCCTAACTTCAGATTTCATACTTAAAGGTACAGCGTCTTCAAAATCTATAACTATACCATCAGGTTCAAATCTTGATGCTTTTTCAATCAGCTCTGGCTTATTGCCAGGGGTGTACAATGTTATTAAAGGCTTCTTATTCATTTTTTCTCCATTCTTTATTAGTTTCTATTTGTATAAAATATAAATTAAATAATATCAAAAACTATATAATACCTTCTTTCTTAAGGTTGTTAATTTCCTCTTCACTCATACCTAATCTATCTGTAAAAATTTCTATATTATCAGCCCCCATTTCCTTTCCTAAGTGTTTAATCTTACCAGGCGTTCTAGACATTTTAGGAAAAACAGATTCTGTTGGAAGCTTTAAACCGTTATCATCAACCTCAACGATCATCTCGCGGGCCTTTGCGTGAGCATTTTCCATTATATCAACAATATTAAAAACAGGCCCTACTGGTACGGCATTTTCATGTAAGATTTTTGAAACTTCCTCCAAGGAATACTTGCCAATCCAATCTGATATATAAACATCTAATTCTTCGACATTTAATACTCTATTTGAATTATTATTAAACCTTGGGTCATTTATAAGCTCAGGGCGACCAATCACCTCAAATAATCGTATCGCAGTTGTTTGGGTTGCTCCAGCAAGTGCCAACCACCTATTATCTTTTGTTTTATAGGTATTTCTTGGGGCGCTTGTCGGGGCCCTGTTACCCATTCTCTTTGGAGCTAAACCAGTAAGATTGTGAACCAGAGCATTAGGTCCTAAAATTGAAAAAAGGCTTTCCCATATACTTACATCTATAACCTGACCTTTTCCATCGCCAACTATATCACGATTATAAACCGCAAACATAGTAGCAAGAGCGGCATAAAAACCAGCGCATGTATCTGCCAAAGGAAATTGTGGTAATGTCGGCATCCCATCATGTTCACCAGTCATCTCGGCAAAACCGCTCATAGCTTCCATTAGTGTACCGAAACCAGGCTGATCGGAATATGGTCCTGTTTGACCATAACCGCTAACCCTTACTATAATCAATTTTGGGTTAATCTTAAATAGACTTTCAATTGAAATTCCCCAATCTTCGAGTCTTCCTGGTCTAAAATTTTCAATAAAAATATCAGTTTCTTTTAACAAATTAAACAGGATTTCCTGTCCCTTAGATTTTGATATATTTAAAGTAATTAATTTTTTATTTCTTGAGTAAGATTTCCACCAAGGATTAATCCCGTCCACCTCAAAGCCAAAATTTCTTAGATGATCCCCCTTAACTGGAGTTTCGACATGTATAACCTCGGCACCAAAATCAGCTAACATTCTTCCGCATAAAGGGGCTGCAATTACAGTTGCACACTCCACTACCTTTAGACCTTCCAACGCATTATTTTTATTAACTTTATCCCCAGACATAACCATAAGAGCCCTTTTAATTATCTATATTTAAGTTTTTTTTATTTAATCTATTTTTTATTATATAATAATATAAAATTTAATTAGAGTACTGTGAAAAAATACATTTATATATAACTATACAATATTAATAATTATTTTAATAAAATATTTAAGGAAAAAATATAATGCCAAAAATGACTGGTGGAAAATTTATAGCAGAATTTTTAAAGGCTTCAAAAGTAAAGGCTGTATTCTTTGTTCCAACTATACTAAGCCGACCTCTTGCTGAAATGGATGATATGCCTATTAAAAGAGTTTTAGCTCATTCAGAAAAAGCTGCAGCTTATATGGCAGATGGTTATGCCAGAGTATCAGGAACTCCAGGTATATGTGGTGGACAAGCTGTCGGTGCTGCAAATCTTGCTTCCGGTTTAAGGGATGCTTTAATGGGAAACAGTCCAGTCATAGCATTCTCTGGGGGAAGAAAATCAAGCGAAAAACATAAAGGCGCCTACCAAGAAAATAATGACCTACCAATCTTTGAAGTGCTAACTAAAGCAAATTTTCAAGTCGACACAGTAGATAGATTGCCTGATTTGATGAGACAAGCTTTTAGAGAAGCTACTTCTGGAAATCCTGGTCCTGTTAATCTTCAGCTTGCAGGCAATAATGGTCAAATTGAAGATGATTTTGGTGATCTTGATGTTATAACAGAGGAGCAATTCCAGAAAGTCCCTTCGTACAGAATATGCCCAGAAGAAAAATATATTGATAATGCCTTAAACGTAATTCAAAAATCAAAAAAACCAGTTATTATACTAGGTGGCGGTGCGAGAATTTCAGAAGCAGGGCCAGAAGCCATAGAGCTATCAAAGAGGCTTTCTATTCCTATAGCTACATCTGTTGCTGCGTACAATCTTGTACCTGAAGATTATCCGCTATATTTCGGAGTTCCTGGAAGTTACTCAAGGTCTTGTACAAATAAAATAATCATGGAATCAGATCTTATTATCTATGTTGGATCGAGTACCGGAGGACAAGTAACACATTTTTGGAATGTGCCCGCACCAGGGACAAAAGTAATTCAAATTGGCATAGATCCAAGTGATTTAGGCAGAAACTACCCTAACGAGGTAAGCATACTTGGTGATGCAAAAGTTACATTAGAGATGTTTCTTAAAAAAATAGATAATAACCTTTCGCACGATGAATGGATAAAAACTGTACAAAGCCATGTTCATGATTGGCGTAACGAGGTAGATGCAAATAGAAATTCTAGCGTATCACCAATAAGACCAGAACGCTTAATGAAGGAACTAAGTGAAGCTATACCTGATGACTCTATAGTTGTCTCGGATACCGGTCATACAGCAATGTGGACAGTACAACAATTATGGATGAGTAAAAAATGGGATTTCATTAGATGCGCAGGCTCTCTCGGTTGGGGATTTCCGGCAGCTATTGGTGCAAAATGTGCTTTACCTGAGAAACAAGTTTTTTGTCTTACCGGTGATGGTGGGCTATATTACCATTTTACTGAGTTAGAAACTGCTGTTAGATGCAATATTCCAACAATTACAATAGTTAATAACAATAATGCATTGAATCAAGAATATGATATTTTTATGAATGCTTACGATGGGAAGCCATCAAATAAATGGGGAGATATGTGGCATTTTAATAAAATTAGTTTTGCTGAATTAGCCAATAATATGGGAGCATTTGGGATAAGAGTTACTGATCCTGCTGAAATTAAAAATGCAATAAAATTAGCTATCGAATCAAAAAAACCCTCTATCATAGAAATAGATGGTGATGTAAATGCGCTAGCTCCAACAGCCTGGACCAAGAACTAACTAATACTGTGTTATTCAAATAGAGGATTAACAAAATGTATTTTAATATCGAGCGCGCAAGAAAGCTAATGGATAAATTCGGTGTTGATGCATTGATTGCATCAACACCTGAAAATATAACATACCTTACTGATACTGTAAGCTGGGCTCCAAAAGTTTATTCTTATTCTGTTGATATGTTCGCCATATATATACGCGACGAAAGAGTTGAACCTGCAATGATAGTTCCTAGCCAGGAGATGACCTATGTTTCATGGCAAGAATCTTGGGTAAAGGATTATTATACATATGGAGGAAAAAGTGCACTAATTCAAAGACGTGATCACATTAATGATATTAATGAAATACAGGAAAACGTTTATTTATCAATGCAAAACAATGATCTAAAGAGGTTGAAGAGTAGTGGGGAAGCTTTAATTAAAGCTATTAAAGATAAAGGTCTTTCTAATTCTAGAATAGCGCTTGATGAAGATAAAATTACAAATAATGTAATGAAACAGATTACTGAGGCATTGCCTAATGCATTCTTTATTAATTCTTCAGTTCTATTTAAATTAATACGGGCCGTTAAAACTAAAGATGAAATTGACGCAATGAGGTCAGCTGCAACTTTAAATGAAAAAGCATGTAATATAGCTTGTAAGTCAATAAAAATAGACATGACAGAAATAGATATTTCTAGAATATTTGCAGAAGAGGTTTCCAAGGGACTAGGAAAATGGCTTTGGTTTCATTTCGGCTCAGGAAGAAGATCGATTGGAATATTCCCACCTACAAATAAAAAAATTATAAAAGGTGAAATGTGGAAATTTGATGCTGGTATATCGTTAAATAATTACCAAGCAGATACTGGTTGGGGTGGGATTATAGGCGAACCAAACAAAGACCAATTAAATATATGGCAAGCCACATTAGCAGGATTTAACGCAGCGCTTTCTGTAATAAAAGCTGGTACCCTACCATCTGAAATACAAAATGCCATGCTCAATGGTACAAAAGATAACGGACTTCCTGAACACTGCGGGACATTTGCCGGACATGCAATAGGTCTTGAAATGAGAGAATTACCCTATGTTTTGGGAAGCAAATCACCCGTTGATAATGTTTATCTTCCAGACAATACCGATATTCCCCTTGAGGAGGGTACGGTTTTATGTATTGAAAATCCATGCCAAGTACTCGGCCTAGGCGGCACACAAATAGAGAAAACAATTATCGTAACAAAAAACGGTTACGAACCCCTTGTTAAACAAGAACGGAAATTATGGGTAGTTGACATCTAAACGAATATGTTATGAAGCTATATTATTTATAAATCTAGACATTACATTAGAAATCTCATTCTCATAATCATACCATTGGCTCCATGGAATAAGATCAACATCTACATCTTCTATTGGCAACTCGTGTAACTCACTGTTGCCCAACATAACTGATGCAGTCTTTCCACTTTCTGAATTATGGGTATTATCATTCCCTGGAATTACTAATGATGGCACTTTTATTGAGTTCAGTTCACTTTCAGTAATACCCATTACAGGTAATTCAGCCCCATTAAGAAATTTATCCAATAGGTTAGACTGCACCTTGATAAATAGTTCTTTATCCATATTGATTAGATTTTTATAGACAGAGGGGTTTGTGCCAATATACTCTAAAAAACGTGGTGTTTTGGCAACGCCTTCCATTCCTTCTTTTCTTGCAATATCAATAAAATTTTTATAATAATTTACAGGTAATCTTTGTGCAGCAAACTTACCCCCTGTCACTCTCATTATTATCAAACCTAATAGTGATTCTGGATGCCTTAGGGCATACATTAAAGCAGTCCTTGCTCCCGACGAAGATCCGGAGACAAAGACTTTCTCTTCTCCAATGGCTTTAAAAAGATTGTGCAATTCATCTGCCCACACAACTTCCTCCGTCGCATTGTCATCCAAAAGCATATCAGATGCGCCGGTATTCCTCCTGTCATGAAGAAGAACGCGTATATTATTCTTTGATATTTTTTCAGCAAGGGTTTTCATTTCTAAGTACCCCCTACGAGCGCCAGGCATGAGAGCTAAAATTGGACCGCTATTACCTATTATCTCATATTCTATGTTTATATTATCAATATTTATTTTAGCCATATTGTACCCTATTATTATTATATTCTTTAATTATATGATATATTTTATAATATAGATTATATTATATTTATTACTATCGCAATATAGTTACTTGCTTAAAGAGATAATTCAATGAAATCATATTTTACAGAAATTATTAATAATGAAAGTGTGTTAATACAAAAAAATATAGAAGTCCCATCACCCGGTGATAACGAAGTTTTAATTAAAGTTAAGGCAGCAGGTTTAAATAGAGGGGGTTTTATAGTTGGTGGAGTTATGCATGGAAGCTCAACCAAGCCAGGCGGGACAGAGGCAGCGGGAGATATTGTTGAGGTTGGTAAAAATATTAAGGGATATTCTATAGGTGATAAAATAATGGGTCGCGTTCTTGGTAAAGAATCTGGAGCATTTGCAGAGTATACCTTGATCAAAGATTATCAGATAATGCCAATCCCTAAAAAATATAGTTATGAGGAAGCTGCCGCAATACCTGTTAGTTTTTTAGCAGCTTACGATGCAGTGATAACTTATGGAAAATTAAAACAAAATGAGTGGGTATTAATATCAGCGATACCATCTGCTGTTGGTGTAGCCGCATTACAAATATCTCAGGTAGTAAAAGCTAATACAATAGGAACATCGTCTTCAAAAGAAAAAATTAGATTCTTAAAAGAAAAAGGATTGGATTATGGCATTCAATTACCTGATGCTGATTTAAGTAAAAAGCTAAAGGATATATCCAAAAATGGAATAGATATCGTAATAAATTGTTTAGGCGGATCAATAATTAATCAATGCATGGAATCACTTGCTTTTAAAGGAAGATTAATTGCCGTTGGTTACATGGATGGAATTAATAATGTTGAAATAGATTTCAGAAAAGTTCATGCAAATAGATTTAGTCTACACGGCGTATCAAACGCCAAAGTCGCTATAGATGACATAAAAGAAACCGTTAATGGTTTTAAAAGTTTAATTCTTCCTGCGCTAGAAAAAAGACACATCGAACCCATCATAGATAAAGTTTTTGATTTCGATAGTATTAATGAAGCAAGAATTCACATGATGACTAATAAGCAAATAGGAAAAATTGTAGTAAAAACATAAAATAATAATTCATATTAATAATAAAAAAGGGAGCAGTTATGAAAAAAAATATTGGTATAGTAGGTATGGGCTTAATGGGTCAAGCTTTTATATTAAATTTAAAAAAATCACAATTTAATGTGCAAGGTTTTGATACGGATCCAGCAAGGATGGATGATCTTAGAGAGCAAGGAGGGCATCCGATGGATACCCCCGCAGATGCAGCAAAAAATGTTGATTGCGTTTTAATGTCATTGCCTAATAGCGAAATAGCAAGAGAAGTAGCTCTTGGAAAAAATGGTATTGCAGATGGAGTAGAATCTGAAAATTTTATTATTTGCGATACAACAACATCAAGGCCTGAAGATTCAGAAAGTCTGTCTAAAGATCTTTCAAAAAAAGGAATTAAATTTCTAGATTCTGCCGTTAGTGGAACGAGTACTATGGCAAGAAGTGGAGATTTAATTGTTATTGCAGGTGGAAATGAAGATGATTTTATTGCTTGCCAACCATATTTTTCAGGTTTTAGTAGGGCATCTTATTACATGGGTCCCGTAGGATCGGGAGCCAGAACAAAATTAGTTATCAATTTAATATTATCAGGCAATAGGCTTGCTTTAGCTGAAGGCCTTGTTCTCGGAGACAAAGCTGGGCTTGAACAGAACAACCTTCTCGAAGTTCTAAAAGATGGAGCCTGTAGCTCAAAGACTATGTTTGACAAAGGCCCGAAAATGATAAATGCAGATTATTCCAAACAAGGTCAAATAAAAACCTCTCTTAAGGATAACCGTTTAATGATTGAACTTGGTCAAAAACTTGGTTCACCAATGCTTGTGACGTCGTTAATGTCACAATGCCTTCAAGCAGCTTATGAAAAGGGTTATGCTGAGAAAGATACGGTATCATTTTATGAAATTTTAAGAGGTATGGCTGGTTTAGAGGAAAGAATTGGCATAGATAACGAGCCGTTTAAGAAGAAATAAGAGGATATATTAATGAACTATGGGAAAAATGAAGCAAAAGAAGCAGCTCGCCAAATATTAAAGGGTGTATGGACTGCTATGCCCTACTGTTGGGATAGAGATGATGAATTTGATGAAATTGCAAACCGTCAAAATTTATCTCACGTGATCGATAATATCAAAGTTGATGGCCATTATTGTTCAGGTAATATTGCAGAGTTTTGGTCCATGCCAGACAAAGAAAGAATGTTAGCTCATGAAATAATGTATGACGAAGCAAATGGTAAAATTCCATTAATTGCTGGATGCCATCACCAATCTGTAAAGCAGGCAACTGCATTAGCAAAACATGCTCAAGACGTAGGGTATGACTTTGTTATCATTCTAACACCCTATGTTGCGGCAAGGGATGATGATTGTATATTTTCTTTTTACGAATATATATGCGACAGAGTTGATATTGGAATTATACTATTCAATGTTCCTCAAGTGTGCCATCCGATAGGACCAGACCTTGCAAAAAGACTCTCTAAATTGAAAAATATATGTGGGTATAAACAGGCAGACGGATCACCAGCTGCAACCCATTCAATTATGAATGCAGTTGGAAATGATATCGTAATTTCAATAGCAGATGAAGCCCCTTGGCTCACAAGTATTTCGCAATTAGGTCTTCAATGGCTTGTTAATTACAACCCTCACTTGTATCAGGTTAAGGGATGGCTGCCATTAAAAGATTATACTGAAGCTGCCCAAAGAGGAGATATAAAACAAGCAACAGAAATTGCTTCTTCCTTGCAATCTCTTAGAGAGGTACACGCTAAATGGATAATGGGATACTGGAATAAAGGCAGAATGCCACTCGCTGAGATGAAGTACTGGCAAGAATTGATTGGCATGAACGGTGGACCATCAAGACCTCCGGTACTAGAAATGTCAGATGAAGAAAAAAAAGAAATGAAAAAAGATTTGTTCAATACAGGAATTTTGGATTACATAAAGGAATAATTTCTATATATCTTTTTTTCTTCTTAGGAAACTGGAATTAAGTTCTTCTAAGCTATTAATTCCAAGTAATGCCATATTTCTATCAATTTCATCTTTTAACAAATTGATAGCATGCTCTACTCCTTCTAAACCTGCAATCGATGCCGCATAAAGAAAAGGCCTTCCAATAAAAACGAAATCTGCACCAATAACTAAAGCTTTTAAAATATCATTACCTCTTCTAAATCCGCTATCAACCATAATGGAAACATCTTTTAGATGAGGAACTATATTCTCAAGTGCTTCTAATGAAGAAATAGCACTGTCAAGCTGCCTTCCTCCATGATTTGATATAATAATACCTTCTGCGCCAATTTCTTTTGCTATAATGGCATCGTCTTTATCCAGTATACCTTTAACTATAAGATTTCCTTTCCATTGCTTTCTTATCTGCTCTAGATGTTTCCAATTCAGGTTAGCCCTTTGTCCAAAATCTCTGTTAACAGAAGAAGAGAAAATAGGCTCACCACGAGTAGCAAAGAAATTTTCGAAATGAGGCATGCCATGCAATAATATAGTACGGAGAAAAGTATTCAATGTCCATTTTGGATGGGTAATACCATCGTAAGCTAATCTTAATGATGGTCTTAGAGGAGTTGAAAAACCGCTTCGTAAATTGTTTTCACGACCTGCCATTACAGCAACATCAACTGTTAAAATTAAAGTCTTAAAACCAGCCCTCTCAACTCTTTCGATAAGTTTTTCAATTCTATCACTTTCTCCTGGTAAATAAGCCTGGAACCATGTTTCCGGAGCCAATGAAATCACATCTTCCATTGGAATTAACGAAGAACCACTCATAATCATTGGTACTGAGGATTTTTTAGCAGCCTCTGCAAGTACCAAATCTCCCCTGTATGCTGCTAATGCACTAACCCCCATTGGAGAAATTCCAAATGGCGCACTCCAAGATTGTCCAAATAATTTAGTTTCAGTTGTTCTATTAGAGACATTTTTTAAAATTCTTGGTGTAAATTTATAATCTTCAAATATTCTTCTATTCTCTCGCAAGCTACTATTTGTTTCAGATCCACCAGATACATATCCAAAAATTGGTCTCGGCAAATGCTTCCTAGAATAATGCTCGATATCTTCTAGCGCATAAATTTTTTTTATTATTTTTTTCATAAAATTACACTTATCAAAATTTATTTATTTTCTATAGTATTTAACGTTATTAATTTATTGACATATATATCTATAAATTAATAATATATATTATCAATTTATAAAATGTATAATATATATTATTAATTAATATTAAAAAAGAATTACTATGTTTAATCTTGATAAATTTATAGAAGATTGTGATTCCCGCATCACAACCAAAGACAATCATAAAGCTGTTATTGATATCGTAGCTAATGTAGTTGAAAATCCAAACGATCTTATGAAAATAATAGGCGAACCAAAAATTGGTGGGATTCAAAAATTATACCAATCAGAGAAATTTACGATTCTAAATGTAATATGGCCAGCTAATATGACTCTCGTCCCTCATAATCATAATATGTGGGCGGCAATAGGTATATATACCGGTAGAGAGGATAATATTTTTTGGAAGAGAGTAAATGGAGATAAAAATGGCCTTATTGAAGCTGCGGGTGCAAAATCAATAGGAGCCCGAGAAAGCGCACCATTAGGATCAAATATTATACATTCCGTAACTAATCCAACAAATAAATATACCGGAGCAATACATGTGTATGGAGGTGATTTTTATGAAACACCAAGAAGTCAATGGGATTGTGAAAATTTGATAGAATGTCCATTTGAAGTTGAACATTCTAAAATAGCCTTTGAATTAGCTAATGCACGAGCTAATATAAAATAATTATTTAAAATTAATAACTTATCATCATATTTATTAATTTATTATATCAATAATTTTCTTTGAACTTCCAGACCGGATAATTGCTTCAAAAATCTCAATATTTGCAATCATCTGCTCTGGTGTAATAATGTATGAGCTATTCCCTATAATTGCATCAGCCCATGATTCAAAATTTTCTTTTACGGTATTCGTATGGGCGTGATTAGTAACAGTTCTTTTGCCGTTTGAATCACAATAAATTAGTTCACCTGGATCGTCATGCTCAAAATTATTTACTTCCCTAGCCTCAACCCAACCTTTATCGCCAAAAACAGTAAACCTTCCATAAAATGGTGTCGCAATCGATACAGAAACAATACCAGTAATTCCATTTTCAAATTCTATGTTTGCTGCCATCGTATCTATCCTTGGCGCATCGTATGCAATACTAGACATCGTTGAATATACTCTCTTAGCTCTTCCAAACATCGATACCATAAAATCAGTTAAGTGTATTCCTCTAGCTGTAAATCCACCTCCAGGAGCATCTTCACTGCTAAACCTCCAATTATTATTATCCAATTTTTTAAATAAATCGTGACTAAAATTCGTCTCAACATGCAAAACCTTACCAATCGAACCTTCTGTTACATACTTAAAGAGCCTCTTCATTGCGGGCTCGTACCTTCTTTCGTGCCCCAATCCTAATATTATGTTATTTTTTGCGCAAACATCTAGAGCTTTTTTTGCTCCATCGACACTTAATGCAAGAGGCTTCTCGCAGAACACCTGTTTTCCTGAATTAACGGCTAATATGATATGCTCATGATGTAATTTATTTGGGGTTGCTAATATTATTGCGTCAATATTTTTATTCTCTAACACTTGAGAATAATCTGAAAGAATTTCTATTGCATACTCTTTAGCAAAATCATCCATTTTATCGGCAAAAGGATCTACTCCATGTGTGATATTAATCTTTTTACTATCATGCAAACTTTTAACGATAACTTTACCCCACCATCCCAATCCAATTACCGCAGTTTTCATTATTTATCTCCATCTTAATAGCTTATTTAATTCTTTTTGCCATTAAAGATTAGCATCATTGTAAATAAAGTTAAACCCAATATTGAGAAAAACATTAATGTGCTTCCTATGCCAACTAAATCTGCAAATAAACCCATCAAAACAGCACTAAAAGCTGCGACGCCAATAACAAGTACAACCCACAAACTCATTACACGTCCCCTATAGACATCATCTAATTCTAATTGCACAACAGCTTGCAAATCAATCCCATTAATTGTCATACAAAATCCTATAATAAACACTGCAACTATAGCTAAGTACCAGTTATTAGAGTATCCTAGTCCAATTAAGGCTAAAAAACCAAAAACAGAGCTAACATAAACTCTAAGAGGAATCCCTTTTTCGGGATCATTAGACCTTTGTGATGCTATGTATAGAGCGGCAACAAGCGCCCCAGCCCCAGCCCCAGCTAACATCTGCCCTAACCCTTGAGCCCCTTGGTTATAAATACCACCAGCAATAGCTGGTAATATTTCAATTGCCCCCCTGGCACATAAAGAAAACAAGGCAGTTAAAATACAAGCTTTTAAAATAATTGGTTGGTTGTAAGCAAATCTTGCACCATCCAAAAATTCATAAAAAATATTTTTCTTTTTTTGAGTCTTTCCCTCTCTATCTCTTATTTTAATTAGCGTTAAAGCAAAAGGCATACATAAAAAAAATGTAAAATTTATAAATATAGTTAGATTAAATCCAATGCTATCTATCAATATACCACCTAATGCCGGACCTATTAAACGTGCGCTATTGAAATTAATTCCATGTACTGCTATAGCATTTGCTATATTGTCTTTCTCTACTATCCTAGGCACTAAGGTCATTCGAGTAGATCTATCTGCGCTTGTTGTAATGCCAATCACAAGTGCAATAATACATAAATTAAATATTGTCAGTGAATTAAAATAATAAAGTAATAAAAGTGCGAATACCGTAATGGCAATAATTGTTTGAGTGATTATTGCAAATTTCTTTAAGTTAACGCGATCGATAATAACACCAAAAAATGGACTGGCAATTACGGTTGGAGCAAAAATAAAAAATGACAACAAACCAACTAGTGAAGCCAAACCTGTTAATTCCCATCCTAACCAACCGATTATCACACGATTAATCCATATACCATTCATAGCAAAAAAGTTGCCTGCTGTGTATATCTGAAAATCCTTACTATTAAGAGCACGAAAACGCATAAACAATCCCTTGAAAAAATTAACTCTCTTGGTTAGAAATTAAAAATAAGATAATATAAATTACACGATAATTAGTTTTACATATATAAATATGATATATAATAATTAATAATTAATAATTAGAAAATATAAATTTATATATATATTACATAAATAATAAATAAATGTAGGATTGTTAAAACATAATAAAAAGGAGAATACAATGCGTACACCACGTTTAAATAGGGATGGTCATCAATGGATATATGACTGGATTGTAAAGGAAACTGGAAGAGTTTTTCATTGGGATGAAGATTCAAGGGAATTACCAAAATCAGTTAAGAGTCATGGTCAAATTTCAAAGCATCTTGGCAAACAAGGTCAAAGACTAGAAAGAGTTGCAGCTGAAGAAGAAGCTGTTGGACATTCAATGACAGCATTTGAACTATATTTCAAAGCTTCAGCAAAATTTGCTGCCGCTCAGCATCCTGTTTTAGAAACAAATGATGAAAAAATATATTTGCATGGCAGATGTCTAGCTAACTATGAGAAAGTAATTGAATTAGCGCCATATAAAATAGAGAGAGTTGAAATACCTTTTGAAGATATGCAATTGCAATGTAATTTTCATTTATGTCCAGGGAAAACCGTTGCTCCAGTAGTAATATTCATACCTGGTTGCGACATGACTAAAGAAATGTGGCCAGACCCTCGAGTTGTTGAAGCTCATGCAAGGGGAATGCATCTACTTGTTATTGATGGTCCAGGACAGGGTACAAGTAATATTAGAAATCAAAAATTAACACATGGTAATTATGAAAGAGCTGTATTGTCTATAGTTGATTGGCTTGAAACACGTCAAGAAGTCGATAAAGATAAAATAGGTATTTTTGCAGTATCAATGGGATCGCATTGGGGGCTTGAAGTTGCGGCAACAGGAGATCCTAGAATAAAAGCTGTAGTTGGTCCATGGGCTTCATATCTTGATAAGTATTACATTCTGGATACTTTCTCTCCACGATATAAACAATTATTTGGTTATCTTACTGGAGCAAAAAGCGAAGAAGAGCTCGATGAAATTGTAACACAAATGACCGTAGAAGGACGTGAGAAAGATATCAAATGCCCTATTCTACTAACTGTTGGTGAATATGATTCAAGAGCCCCAACAGAGTTAGTTTATAATTTTTACGATAAAGTAAAATCTCCTAAAGAGCTTTGGGTCTATGAAGACACTTACCATCAAGCTAAAATGTTCCAGGGCACAGGACAAGATCGTCATGATTGTCATATGATGTGTATGGATTGGCTTGTAGATGCAATGAATGGTAAATATAAAGCTGGTCACGATAAGCAAATGTACTTGAGAACAAATGGTGGCGGACCAAATGGGACACAAGGAGCAAATCAAGATCCTGCGCATTGGTGGGAAAAATAGTCAATAATTTACCCAGATTATATTTATTTTTATAACTATAATCTGGGTAACAACTATACATAAATATGGAGTTATATAATGACAAAACATGATATTGAGTTGCGACCTTACGGTCCTACTGCAGGACGTGAGCATCCATTAAATGGAACTTTACGTCCAAAAACATTAACTTTAGATTTGCACAATCATATGAGGACACCAGAAGCTGATACCTTGGTCAAACCCCATCTTCCTGCTGATTTCCATCCCTCTGTTGGCGTCGCAAGTGAATTAACAAAAGAAACTAATAAAAAACAAGGCGAAGATAGAGAAGTACCATTTACAAATATTGATGTTCGTCTTGCGCAAATGGACAAAGTTCATATCGATGTTTCTGCCCTATCATGCTCTCCTCAACAATTTTTTTACATGGTTGACAAGAACCTTGGAGCAGAATCTAGTGAACTCATTAACAATAATATCGCAAAAACGGTATTAACAAATCCGAAAAGATTAACAGGATTAGGTACCGTACCCCTTCAAGATACTGATCTTGCTATTAAAGAATTAGAGCGTTGCGTTAATGAACTTGGTTTTAAAGGTATTCAGATAGGTGCTCGCGTAAAAGATGAAGAATTATCTGCTGAAAGACTTGAACCATTTTGGGATAGATGTGAAGAATTAGATGTTTTAGTTTTTATACACCCTTCTTCTTTTTATAGTTCAAGATTTGGAGATCATTATCTTTTAAATATCGTTGGCAATCCATTGGATACTACTGTAGCAATGCATTATTTAATTTTTGATGGCGTAATGGCAAGGCATCCAAAAATTAAGTTTTATATATCTCATGGTGGAGCATTTCATGCGGCCTATGGAGCTAGAATGGATCACGCGTACGGTGCTAGAATAGACTGTAGGCAAAAAATATTCGAACTTCCAACTACATACCTTAAAAGATTTTATTTTGATACTCTCGTTTTTGCGGTCGATCAACTCGAATTCCTAATAAAAAAATATGGACCTGACCATATTGCCATTGGAACAGATTACCCAGCCGATATGGCCGAACACGATCCAATTGAGCACGTTTATCAAGCGGAAGGTATATCAGAAGAAGATAGAGAGAAGATATGCGGATTAAATGCTCTTAAACTTCTTAATCTGAAATCAGAAGACTTTAGTTAAATATCAAAAAATGTAGAAACGGTCTTTTTTTAAAGATCGTTTCTACAATAGAAAATCTATAATAAAGTAATTATTTTTTGGTTATTGCAGCTAAAACTTTTGGAGGCGACAATGGTAATGAATTAAACCTTATTCCAGTAGCATTGTAAACTGCATTTGCAATAGCTGCAGTTGGTGGAATAATAGGTACTTCACCTATTCCTCTAACGCCATAAGGATGATAAGGATTAGGTACTTCCACAATATCGGTATCTATAAAAGGAACATCCGATGCAACAGGAACTCTGTAGTCAAGAAAACCAGGATTTTGTAATCTTCCATCATCACCATAAATATACTCTTCATTTAAAGCCCAACCAATTCCTTGCACTGCACCTCCTTGATATTGCCCTTCAACATATGCTGGGTGTATTGCTTTACCAGCATCTTGAATAATAGTATGTCTAAGAATTTTAATACTCCCAGTTTCTTTATCAACTTCAACATCTACAATTTGAGTTCCAAAACCAGGACCCGCACCCTGAACATTCTTTTCACTATGACCTGCAATGGGACCACCAGTTTTTGATGCATTTTTAGCTATATCTGAAAGAGGAAGAGGATCGAACCCTCCTACGTTTGAACTTGCAGGCCTTGCAAACCCATCTTCCCAGACAACTTCATCTAACGGCACATTCCATGTTTTTGCTGCTCTTATTTTACATTCCTCAATTGCCTTTCTTGCGGCTAGAACAGCAACTATTCCTCCAGCGAAAGTACCCCTACTTCCAGCAGTAACAAAATTAAATCCTAGCTGTGAAGTATCGCCAGTAGTTACTCTAACTTTATCAGAATCAATTCCAAATTCTTCAGCTACCATCATAGCTAGAGATGATCTCGATCCACCTGCTACATCAATAGTACCGATTGTTAAAGCAATAGTCCCATCATCATTAACATTTAAAGATGAAGTCGTATCATTTCCAATATTCATCCAAAAACCAGTGGCAACTCCCCTTCCTTGATTTTTTTCTAATGGAACATTATAATTTTTATGAGCTTTTGCTCTTTTTAGAGTCTCTAAAAATCCAATTTGAGGAAATGTAACACCATAGTATGTTTGCGTTCCTTGTTTTGCGGCATTCATAATTCTTAGATCGAGTGGATCTATGGATAGATTTTCTGCTAATTCATCCATAACACTTTCAACTCCAAATGCAGCTATAGGAGCTCCTGGTGCTCTATATGCAGCTACCTTTGGTCGATTAGTGGTTACATCATGCCCAATAACTCTTACGTTCTCAATATCATATCTAGTGAAACACGTAATTGTTGCTTGTGGCAACGGAGAACCCGGAAATGCTCCTGATTGCATATCGATCTGAGCGTCAGCTGCTATAATTTTTCCGTTTTTATCACAGCCTATTTTAACTTTTACATGTCCTGCTGGACTGGGTCCACTTGCCCTAAAAACTTCATTTCTTGACATTACCATTTTTACAGGTCGATGGACTATTCTAGACAACATAATTGCTAAAGGCTCAAGATAGACATTATTCTTACCACCAAAACCGCCCCCAAGTTCTGTTGGAATGACCTTAATTTTGGAAACCTCTATACCAAGCAATTTAGCACATTGAGATCTTATGACAAAATGTCCTTGACTACATGTATAAACCTCAACTTGACCGTCTTCAGTACAAGATGCAACTGCAGCATGTGGTTCAATATAACCTTGATGGACCGGTTTAGTATTAAATTCTCTTTCAATAATAATATGAGCCTTAGAAAAAGCATTCTCTATATCACCTTTTTCCCATGTTAATCTTTTGGCTATATTAGAGGGTTCTTTTGGCGGAGATTCTGTTATGGGTTCTGATCCTAATCTTTTGCGTTCTATCAGAGTATGCTGATCTTTATGCAATAGAGGTGCCCCTGGTTTCATTGCCTCAACAACATCAATAACATGGGGAAGAATTTCAAAATCTATTTTGATTTTTTTTAATGCTTCTTTTGCAATAGATTCTGATATAGCGGCGATTGCAGCAATAGGATGGCCATCATATAATACCTTCTCGCGTGCCATAACATTTCTTGTCATATCCCTAAAATTAACAATCATTTCACCGACAGGTATAAATTGCGAAGGCATATCTTCTAAGTCATCACCAGTTATAACAGCTTTTACACCTGGCATTGCTAGTGCCGCAGAGACATCAATAGATTTAATTAGCGCATGCGCATGCGGACTTCTATATACGGAACCATAAAGCTGTCCTGGCAAATTAATGTCAGCGCCATACCTTGCTCTTCCAGTAACCTTATCAACTCCATCTGGTCTAATTGGCCTCGTACCAATAATTTTTAATTCTTTTTCTTCATAAGCTACTATATCTGACATTGTGCTATCCTCTCATTTCTTCGGCAGCATCGAGAACTGCTTCAACAATTTTATGATACCCAGTACATCTACAAAGATTACCAGCAAGC
>JABIEF010000049.1 GCA_018651345.1 Rhodobiaceae bacterium | reverse complement strand
CACTGCTAAAGGCAAAAGCACTTCTCGGAGAGCAGCAAAATATAACTCTAGGTGACAGAGAAAGACTCCTTGGCTTTATTGAAGGTTTAGGAAGAATTATACTTACTGAGCCTAAGGCACTTCTCACTAAGGCGTCAAAAATGCCTGGTCTGGATGGTCAAAAAATGTCTAAGTCCTACAATAATACGATCTCATTAAGAGAGAAACCTGAAACAGTTAAGGAAAAGATTTATAGAATGCCAACTGATCCTGCGCGTATTAAGCTAACAGACGTTGGAGATCCAAATAAATGCCCTGTTTGGCAGATGCATCAAATTTATTCACCTGATGAAACACTGAGCTGGGTAAAGGAAGGGTGCACTGAGGCTAAAATAGGCTGTATTGATTGTAAAAAGCCGATTGTAGAGTCTATCAATTTAGAATTGGAGCCTATCCAAGAAGAAATTATGAAGTATGATGCAAGCCCTAATCTTATTCAAGAAATTATCTTTGAGGGCTCCGAACGAGCTCGAATAGTAGCAAAAACTACTATGGATGAAGTTAGAGATGCTATGGGCATAACCTATTAAATTAAGCTATAAATTCATGTCTGAAAGATTACAAAAACTCATTGCAAATGCAGGGTATGGCTCAAGGCGCTGGGCAGAAAGATTAATAGAACAAGGTAGAATTTCAATAAATAATAAAGAAGCTAAGCTTGGAGATAAAGCCCTTGTAATTGATAAAGTAACTATTGATGGAAGGTTAATCGATCTTCAGCGTTACGCAGAGGAAGAGACAAAAGTACTAATTCTAAATAAACAAGCTGGTGTTATTTGCTCAAATAAAGATGAAGAAGGTAGAAAAAGTGTTTTTGATTTTCTACCTAAGAATTCGCGATGGGTTATGGTAGGTCGTTTGGATCTTAACACTTCAGGACTACTTTTATTTACCAATAATGGAGATTTAGCAAATAAATTAATGCACCCAAGCTCTGAAGTAGATAGAGAATATGCGGTAAGGGTTCTCGGCAAGGTTGAAGATCAACATATCAATCAATTGACAAGTGGAATAGAACTTGATGATGGTTTTGCTAAATTTCATAAAGTGACTTTTGCAGGAGGAGACGGTGCAAACCGATGGTATCATGTTGTTGTAAGAGAGGGTAGAAAGCGAGAAGTAAGAAGGCTTTGGGAGGCTCTAGAATTCAAAGTTTCTCGTTTAATTCGAATTAGGTTTGGCGACATACGTCTTCCAGACAACTTACGTGCAAATGAGTCGGAATACTTAAAGCCCAAACAAGTTCAATCCTTGTTGAACTCTGTAAAACTTAAGGCATAATTAATTCTGCTGACCTACACATACGTTTCATTTTTTTACTGTTCCACATAAATATGATCTGGATTTAGATCTTTTTTGAGTCTTTCGTACATTTTTAAATATGCAGACTCTAGGTGTTTAACATATAAAGCTGTGTCATAGAGTGAAGAGTAAGGTAAATTATTAAGCAGTTTTTCTTTTATGGATTTTAATTCCTTTGGATTTTTTGCAAGTTGAATTGCAAGTGATTCATATTGTTCTAGATTGGTAGTAATTAATTCTGGTAGATTTACTGAATTAATTAAGCTAGATGCAACTCTGCTGACAAAAGAGTTTCCCTTAAAGGTCAACACAGGTAGTCCCATTTGAAGCGCATCACTAGTCGTGGCATGAGCATTATAGGGTGTTGTGTCAAGGAATAAATCTGCTAACTGAATCCTATTTAAATGCTCCTCTCTTAGATTAAGACGTTGAGCAAAAATTATTCTACTTTCATCTATATTATATTTTTCTGCTTGTATTTTTAAATTTTTATTTGCAATTTCATTGCCTTCATTTAGCCACAGAATGCTACCATCAACTTTTGATAAGATTCTCATCCATCGAATAAAAATATCGGGAGTGATCTTATAGTGATTATTAAAACAACAAAATATAAATCCATCTTTTGGTAATCCGCACTCTTCTCTTGAAAACAACCTTTTTGAAGCTTTATTTTTAGTATCATTCACCATATAGCTATTAGGCAAATAAACAATTTTTTCTGAATAGCAGTATTGCTTATCTTTTGGAATTAGTTCGTGATCAGCAATCAAATAATCCATATAATCACCACCCATTGTTCCAGGATAACCTAGATAATTAACCTGTATTGGTGCAGCCTGCATAGCAAATATTCCTGTTCTGGAATATTTGGTGTGACCCCCTAAATTTATTGCAATATCTATTTTCATAGATCTTGAGAGATTTACCACATCTTTATGGGACATCGTGTGAACATCATAAAAATGATCAACACCTGCCTTAATACGAAGATTCATTTCATCATTTGTATCTGGACCAAAAGAGAATGCATAGATTTCAAATTTATTTCTATTATGAGATTCATAAAGCTCAGCAGTTAAGGCTGAGACAGGATGTTCTCTAAAATCTGCAGAAAAGTAGCCTATTCGAATTTTTTTATATTTAGGGTTAGTTTTTAATTTGTATATAAATTGAATTTTTGGATACAATTCACTTACATAGTTATCAGCGGTTATTTTTTGTAGTTCCGGGTCATCTATTAAAGCTAAAAGAGAAAATGGATCTATAACTTTTTCTCTATTAATTATTTTTTCTTGTATTTCTTTAAGATTACTAGATAGATTATCCCAAATACAGAGATGCATTTTAGTATTCAAAAAGTTTCCAAGTGCAAAATTTATATTAGGATTAAGCTTGATAGCATATTTAAAGCTTGATAGTGCTTCATTAAATTGCTTTAAATCTGTTAATAATTCAGCATGGTTTGCATATGCTGCTGCGTAGTTGGGTTTAATAGATATTGCCTTCTTGTAGAACTTATCTGCTGCACTCTGATCACCAAGAGCATCAAGAGCAATGCCATAGTTATTGTGTGCTTGAGCATAATTTGGCTTAATAGAT
>JABIEF010000048.1 GCA_018651345.1 Rhodobiaceae bacterium | reverse complement strand
TGTCTCCCTATAATGCAAAACTAATGCCTTCTGATTTGTTTCAAGAAGCAGTGGCAATGGAAATTGCTTTAAAAGAGTGCATACTGCCATCTTTTAAAGCAATTTCCATTGCCACTGCTTCTTGAATCAAATCAGAAGGCATTAGTTTTGCATTATAGGGAGACATCACTACCATGCCCTTATCCATTCCATCCCATGTATCAGTGGATGACCAGGTACCATCAACAACAGCTTTAGCTCTATCTGCGTAGTATGGTCCCCAAACATCTTCGATTGCTGTCAGATGTGAATTAGGACAAAACTCTTCTTGGTTTGATGCTTGTCCAAAAGCAAGAACACCTGCTTTTTCTGCTTCTTGACATGGCGCAAAAGTATCAGTGTGTTGAACTAATATATCAGCACCTTGGTTTATTAAAGTTTTTGCTGCATCAGCTTCTTTACCTGGATCATACCATGTAAAAGCCCATATTATCTTAATCTTAATGTCTGGGTTAACTTTTGACGCGGCTAGATAAAAAGCATTAATGCCCCTAACAACCTCTGGTATTGGAAAAGATGCGATATAACCAATAGTGTTAGTTTTGGTCAGATGTCCTGCAATATGACCACTAATAGTTCTACCTTCGTAAAATCTAGCACCATAAGTTGCAACATTATCAGCACGCATATATCCAGTTGCATGTTCAAATTTCACATCTGGAAATTCTTTCGCTACTTCTAATGTTTGATCCATATAGTTAAAAGAAGTAGTAAAAATTAAATCATGTCCTGAAGCTGCGAGCTTTCGAATCGCTCTTACAGCATCTGCATTTTCAGGAACATTTTCAATATATGTAGAAGATACAGCATCACCTAGCTGACTTTCCATATATTGTCTTCCTTGATCATGCATGTAAGTCCAGCCATGATCACCTGGAGGGCCTATATAAATAAAGCCAATTTTTTTTTGGTCTGCATTGGCTGATCCAAGCATAAGACCTAAAAAAATAATAGTCGTTGTAATTAATTTAATCATTTTAACCTCACCTGCTAAAAATAATTGTTTATTCAATATCTTTAATATTGATCATTCAACGATTCTTAAAACAATTATCCAAATTAAAATGTATATTTTATCTTCCTTTAAAAAACGGAATGGTAAGAGAGGCTGGTGCACTTAGTTTAATTCTTAAGCGATTACTTGATATAATGACTAAAACAATCATAGTAACTAAATATGGCGCCATATTAAAGAATTGACCTGGAAAGTTTACTCCCCAAGCTTGTAAATTCATTTGCAAAATTGAAACACCTCCAAAAATATAAGCACCAACTAAAATTCTTCTAGGTTTCCAAGTTGCAAATACTACCAATGCTAGAGCAATCCATCCTCTGCCTGCTATCATATTTTCTTGCCACATCGGAGCATAACAAATTGACATATATGATCCAGCTAGTCCGCACATGCAACCTCCAAATATAATACCTAATAATCTAATTTTTATTACACTGTATCCTAAAGCATGAGATGAGTGATGAGATTCACCAACAGCTCTAAAGACTAGACCTAATTTAGTTTTATAAAAAAAGTAGTGTACTAAAAAAACTATTACAAATGAAATGATAACAAAAAAATAAGGGTTAAATCCTGTAATAGGTGTTCCAATATATTGTTTCCCGATCATTGAGCTTAAACCTATACCAAAAATAGTTAAAGCAAGACCAGTTGCAACTTGGTTAGACATTAAAATCAAAACTAAATAAGCAAATAATCCTGACATAAGAGCACCTGACAAGATAGAAACTAGAAATGCTAAAAAATAACTACCTGTAATAACTAGAGTTACAAAAGCTGTAACTGCTCCAATAAGCATCATTCCTTCAACCCCGAGATTTAGTACACCAGTTTTTTCAGTAACCAATTCACCTATTCCAGCAAATACTAAAGGGGTTGTTGCAATAAGTATAATCTGAATAATTCCTAGTATGATTTCTAAATTCATATTTTTTTCCTAAATACAATTTTATAATTTACTAAAAGCTCAGCTCCTAAAAGATAAAACAAAACTAATCCTTGAAACACAAAACCTACAGCTGCTGGAATTTGCATGAATAATTGAGCATCTTCAGCACCTAGATAAGTCAAAGCAATGACTAATGAGGCAAAAACGATACCGATAGGATGCAATCTTCCCAAAAAAGCAACAATAATTGCCGTAAAACCATAATTTGGGGAAATATCTCTATATAACAAACCTATAGGTCCTGAAACTTCTCCAAGTCCTGCTATTCCTGCGCACGCTCCAGCAATAATAAAAGCAATATAGATTAACTTATTTTGACTAAAACCTGCATATCTTGAGGCTATAGGACTGAAACCAGTAACTTTCAATTGATACCCCAGCATAGTTTTGGAAAAAATTAACCAAGAAACAAAAATACCAATTAAGGTTATAATAATTCCAAAATGCACACGCAAGCCACTAAATAAAATAGGCATTCTTCCTGAGTCACCAAATTTACGTGTTTTAGGAAAACTAAAACCATTAGGATCTTTCCAAGGACCAACTACCAAATAATCAAGAATTAATAATGCTATGTAAACTAGCATTAAGCTTGTCAAAATTTCATTTGTATTAAATCTAATTTTTAAAAATGCAGGGATTGCCGCCCAAAGAGCGCCACCAATAGCACCCCCACAAACCATTAAAGGTAATACCCAAAATCCCTGAGTGTCATGAAAATAAATACCTATACCTCCACCAACAACTGCGCCCATTGTCAACTGACCCTCTGCTCCAATATTGTATAGATTATTTTTGAAACAAAAAGATAAACCAACAGCAATAAGAGCAAGTGGAGTTGCTTTAACTAATAGTTCAGAAATGCCA
>JABIEF010000047.1 GCA_018651345.1 Rhodobiaceae bacterium | reverse complement strand
GCTGATCATCCTCTCAGACCAGCTACGGATCGTAGCCTTGGTAGGCTTTTACCCTACCAACAAACTAATCCGACGCGGGCCCATCCAGGGGCGATAAATCTTTCCCTCGCAAGGCGTATCCGGTATTAGCTCAAGTTTCCCTGAGTTATTCCGAACCCCTGGGTAGGTTCCCACGCGTTACTCACCCGTCTGCCACTCCCCCGAAGGGGCGTTCGACTTGCATGTATTAGGCCTGCCGCCAGCGTTCATTCTGAGCCAGGATCAAACTCTTAAGTTTTGAGTTTTTCCTGTTTCTTGGTCTTAACCAAGATTAAATCATTACGTTGCGTCATGTATCAAATATAAATTTAACGAGTGCCGAAACGTAAGACTCGAAATATCTCACAAATATGTTTACCTAAATAAACATAGCGCCAGGATTCCGCTGTCTACGTTTCTCTTTCCAATATACAATTTCAAAGAGCTAGAGTGCAAAAAGCACTCTGTTGCAAAATGATAATTTTGCCCCAAAATGTTAAAAAATTTAAAACGCCCTATTATTTATGGCGTAAAAATTATTTTGCAATACAATTTTGTTGATAATTAAAGTGTTATCATAAATATATAATGCAGTAAGAGATTACTATATTTAACTAAAGGATATGTCAACACCAATTAATAAAAATTATTTTAAATTTTCTTTAAAAATATAATTTTTTATAATTAACCAAAATTTAATCATCATCAAATACTAAAATATTAGATAAATATTAATGTTTATGCTAGAGTTCCTATTACAAATAATTGTTATAAATCATAGGTATTTAATAAAATTATCGTTTGATTTAGGTTAAAAAAAGAACGCAAAAAAACATATGAATAGCAATCAAATTTATCATAAATTTAAAAACATAATTCCTTTAATTAAAAAAAAAATTAGGTTAATATCAGTAATTTCTGTGTCAATAATAGTTGTCTTGGTAATATTAGTAACATTTATCAATTCTACTAAAATAAACCATCTAAAAAATGTAAATGTTTTAAATACTGATCTTATAGAAAAAAGTCTGATAATTGAACAAGAGGCCCTTAAGGATTCAATTGATACTAATAATTTTGAAATAATTACCAATAGCCTAGAGGAAAAACAACATAATACTATAATTGAAACAAAATCTATAAAAATTGATAGTGAAACTTATGAAGAAGTCACTTTCAAATCAGGAGATAATTTTATAAAGGTTCTTAAGACCCTCAATATAGACGTTCAAACATCAATTGCTTTGTCAGATGCTTTAGGTGAAATTATCCCACCTAACTTGATCCGTGTAGGAGACAGAATAAAAATTTTTATTAATGAAAATAATAATAAAATAATCAATAAAGTCATATTTATTACAAAAAATGAAGAAATCTTAATAAAAAAGGATTTAAATGATCGCTATAAAGTATCTATTATACCTCCAATACTAGAAAAGAAATATTCACTAAAAACGTTAGTAGTAGATGAAACAGTTTATAAAACAGCCCAGGAAAGTAAAATACCATTAGATATTATTAACAAAATTATTATCAATCATTCTCAAGATATAAATTTTAATAAAGATATTAAAGATGGTGATACAGTAATTATTTTTTATGGTACTAGTATAAACTCTAAAAATAATAAAGCGTTAGAACATCAACTTCTTTATTCTTCAATAAAATATAAAAACGACAAAAATAGCGAATATTTTAGATATAAAAATATATCCGGAAATGAAACTTTTTATAATTCTGATGGAGTTAGTATAAATAAAATTATTTTTATTAAGCCTATAAAAAATTCTAAAATTACCTCCAGCTATGGAATGAGGATGCATCCGGTTCTTGGGTATGAAAGAATGCACAATGGAGATGATTATAAGGCTACCCTCAATACACCTATAGTCGCTACAGCAGATGGAACAATTGATTTCATAGGCGAAAAGGGGGACTATGGTAATTATATAAGAATAAACCATAAAAATGACCTACAGTCAGCCTATGCTCATCTTAATAAATATAATAAAAATATTAAAAATGGAGATTTAATTAAACAAGGGGAAATTATTGGCTATGTTGGATCTAGTGGATTAAGCACTGGACCTCATTTACATTACGAAATAATAAGAAATGGAGAAAAAATTAACCCCAGTAAGTTCGCCAAAAATACTAGCAATATTTATCTAGAAGGCGATGACCTTCAAGGTTTTAAAAAAGAATATAATAGAATAATACAATTAATGAAGGATTATTAGAGTGAATATAGGAGGAATAATAAGTGAATTATACTCATATCCATTGAAAGGGTTAAATGGTCAGCAGATAGAGGTTGTCGAAATAGAAAAAAATAATATGTTTCCACTCGATAGGATTTATGCAATTGAAAATAATAATAGTAAATTCAATGAACTAAATCCAATTCATTTCAAGAAGACAGCTTTTCTAGTTCTAATGAGATATGAAAAATTAGCGTTGCTTCAAACAGCTTATGATCATGAAACTAATATTCTTACTATCAGAATAAATAATGTAATAGTAGCCAAAGGAAATCTTCAGGAATCAAAAGGAAGGAAAATTATTGAATTATTTTTTTTAAAATACATGCATTTTTCAAGTGATCAGGCCTTAAGATTAGTTTCGGCTAAAAATCATAATTTTTCAGACATAAAAGAGAAATACATATCTGTTATAAACATAGAAACAATTAAATCCTTATCAAAAATTGCGGGATTTTACATTGATCCTATAAGATTTAGAGCTAATATTTATCTAAAAGATGTAGAACCTTGGGAAGAGGTAAATTGGTTAAATAAAGTAATTTTATCTGGATCAGCAGAACTTATTGGAATAAGAGAAATAACTAGATGTGCCGCAACGAATGTTAATCCAAAAACCGCGATTAGGGATATCAATATTCCTAATTTACTTTTAAAAAATTTCGGACATATGAATTGTGGAATTTACCTTCAAGTAACCAAAGGAGGTCTCTTAAAGAAACATGGCGATCTAGTAATTAAGTAATTAAAGCTTTCTGCTTTGGCGATTATTAATCATATGCTGTTAATTAATATATTAAGATTCCTGGTCATTTAAAGAATTTGTTTTGCCTAATTCTAATTCTTTTGTGCTATTTATAGCTTCCAAATTTAAGTCTGAGATACCATTCTTAGCATCAAGATTACGCTCATTATCCTTAAGGTCATTCTTCTTTATATTATTATTAGAACGATCCTTTGTTCCATTAGTCTTACTATCTTTAACGGCCGTATCTTTATCTCTATTTGACCTCATTTGCTGAGTAGTATTTGTTTCAACATTATTACCTTTGTCATTTTTTTCAATATTACTAATCCTTTCGTTCTCTTGATTAATAAATACTAACCTCTGGTAATGCTCAGCGAATTGTGAATAACTCTCAGCTGTAACCCTATCCCCAGAACCACCTAATTCACGTGCTAAAGTAATATATTTTTCTACTATATGTTCCGCACTACCTCTAATTTTAATATCAGGCCCATTAGACTCATATACTTTTCCTGATCCTGAAAAATTTGAAGATTGCCTGCTTCTATTCCTTGGATTTCTTGGCTTCCTTGAATTTTGTATCATACGTATTCCACAACTAGAGTTTATTTAAAAACTATTTTAATATTAAAATTCGCAATATTGCGTTTAAATAACTGAGACATTAAAAAATCCATAGAATCTATTGTTAATTTTTTCTATTCTCTAATAATTTTTTTACAACTATATTCAAATATTAGAGCTAAAAAAGTAACTTATGGATAATTTTTTTTGATCAATTCAGATTTATATTTGCTTAGAAATAATTTTATTTATTAAAATTATTCTCTGAATAATCATCAATATATAGATATAATTTTATTTTCCAAGTCATTTATTAATTTAATTTAATTTGGTTAGCAATAGTTTGCAATTATTGCTCTTTTTTTCCCAGCAAGATCAGTTTTAATATCATTATCTTTAATAGAAAAACCTTCTTTTTTTAATATCATACCAACTAACTTAGACTGACCTATCCCAATCTCTGTTATTAAGAAGCCTCTATCAAGTAATACATATCTTGATTGTTTAGCGATAGGTTGATAAAAATAGATGCCATCCACACCTCCGTCTAACGCAATCTTAGGGTCATAGATTCTTACATCTGGCGATAGTGAGAAAATTATATCCCTAGGAATATAAGGAGGATTTGAAACAACAACATTAAATGTATTTTCTTTGAGACACTCACCCCAATTTCCTCTGCAAAACATCGCTCTTTTCTCAAGATTAAGTTTATTAGAATTAATAATTGCCGTTTTAATTGCATTATAACTAATATCCACTCCTAAACCTGTAGAGTTTGGAAATTCTGCTAACAATGTTAATAGCAAAGCACCAGAACCAGTTCCTAAATCCAATATATTTATTTTTTCATTTTCATTTGGTATCTTCTGCTTTATCAGATCAATTATCAATTCGCTATCAGGCCTTGGGTCAAGTACATATGGATTGATTATAAATCTCCTTCCATAAAATTCACGATATCCAATTATTCTAGAAACAGGCTCTCCTAACATTCGCCTACTGATATATGATTCAATAGTCTTAAAGTGGTTTTCATTTATCAATAATTGAGAATCCATAATCAATCTTTCACGATTAACTCCCAATACAGCTCCTATCAATATTTGACAATCTAATCTTGAATTTTTAATACCTACTAAATCAAGTTGATGCGAGAAAAAACTAATAGAATCTAGAATGCTTAAAGTCTCTTGGTTTATCATTATTCAATCTATGCCAGAATTATCAGCCATCCGTCTCACTTGATCTTCTGAAAGAAGGGTTTCAACTAATTCATAAAGACCAGAGCCTTCTAATATAGTATCTAACTTATGTAATGTTAAATTTATTCTATGGTCCGTTATTCTGCCCTGAGGAAAATTATAGGTTCTAATTCTTTCAGATCTATCACCCGAACCAATTTGACCTTTTCTTTCCTTAGCCCTCTCTTTATCCTTTATCATTTTTTCTCTCTCATAGAGTCTTGCTCGTAATACCTTCATACCTTTCTCACGATTCTTATGTTGTGACTTTTCATCCTGTTGAGAGACCGTTATTCCAGTTAGTAAATGTGTTATTCTAATAGCACTGTCTGTAGTATTAACAGATTGTCCTCCCGGACCACTTGCACGGAAAACATCAATCCTTATATCTTTATCTTCAATTTTAATATCTACTTCTTCTGCTTCCGGAAGGACTGCAACAGTTGCTGCTGAGGTATGAATTCTTCCTGAAGATTCTGTTTGTGGGACCCTTTGTACCCGATGGACTCCAGATTCAAACTTAAGCTTCTGGTAAACATTATTTCCTATTATGCTTGCTATAAACTCTTTGTACCCCCCCATATCTCCATCATTTACATTCATCACTTCGACTTTCCAAGAATTTAGATCAGCAAATCTAAGGTACATTCTTGCTAAATCTCCAGCAAACAAAGCAGCTTCATTTCCACCGGTTCCAGCTCTAATCTCTATTATAACACTTTTTTGATCGTCTATGTCTTTAGGTATTAATGCTTTTTCTATCTCTAACTCTACAAATAATAGTGATTTATTGATTTCTCTAATTTCTTCTTCAGTCATATCTAACATAGCTTTATCATTTTCAAGTGAGGCTATAATAGATTGCAGATCAAGTATTTCTTTTTTTAATCTAAGATAATCATTTATTAATAGGACAATGGGTTCTAGCTCTGCATATTCTTTAGCAAGACTAACATATATGCTTGCATTTTCTGTGCTAGAAACCATTTTTACCTGAATATCATTAAATTTTGATACCAGAGCTTCTAATTTTCGTTCATTTAACATGTTAATATTTACAACCAAAAATAACTATTTAATATTTACTAGATATTCATTTATATTTATATCAGATAATATTTCTCTAGATTGACCAATAGAGCCAAAGGACTTTATTGTATTATAAAACTTTAATCCACTTGCATCATTTGTAGATAAATTATAATTTGAACCATTAGGAAATCTATATTTATCACCTTTTTCAAATATTCTTGATATAATTACATTTCCTTTACTATTTTTAATTTCTACCCATACTTTATGTTCAGCAATCATAGAAATTTCTGACAACGTGCCCTTAAGGGAATTTTTATTTACAAAACCTCTCTCTGTTTTAATTAAAACTTTTGGATTGAGGATTTCTTTATCAGTTTCTTTTACCATAACATCTATAATAGAGTTATTATTATTTTTATTTATCTTTTGTTCGCGTTGACCTTGACTGAAAATATAAAATTTTTGAGTATGATTAGAATTATTAATATAATTAATAATATTATTTTTAGTTTTATAAAAATGATAATTTACATCGTCATCATTTATTAGAATAGATACAATAATCATCAAAAGAAAACTAAAAAAACAAAACCTAAAGATATGTCCAAATATATTGAAATTACGATATTTTTTATCTGCATATAATATATTATCTAATTCGTACTTTCTATAAAGTTCTTCGATTAATGGCTCTATATTTATACCTAGATAATTTGCGTATGATTTTATACATTTAATAGTATATGGCCATCCAGGCAAAATATCATAATTTTCTTTTTCAATGGAATCAAGATACTCTATTGGTATATTTAAGTGGTCCGCACAGTAAGTTAAGTCCCTATTGGAAGACTCTCTTCCAGAACGAAGTATAGACCCAATGCCAGATAAATTAGATGTTTTTTTGATATATTTTTTAATATCAGATTACCTTGTAAATAATTGACATAATATTTTACTATCCCCATGAAAAAGATTCTATCTCGACCTTATTATCTTTTGCAAAATAAATTAAACTATCTCTAACATTAGATTTATTATGAGACAAAATATCATCCATATGTTTAGTAATTTTATCTAAATCAAGAGATAGTACCATAGATTTTATTGCCCCCATATTGGAGGGGGTAATGGATAGCTGTTTAAATCCTAAACCTAATAATGCCATAGCTTCAAGTGGCTTTCCAGCAATCTCACCGCATAGTGAGACTGGGATATTTGCAACTTCAGCAGTTGTTATAATTTTCTTTAGAACCCTTAGTACGCTAATACTAATAGGATCATATCTTTGAGATAATTGAGCGTGCCCACGATCGCTAGCGAATAAATACTGCAATAAGTCATTACTGCCGATTGATATAAAATCAACCTCTTCATAAAGCTCCTCTAATTGCCATAATAAGGATGGAACTTCAATCATTACGCCTAAAGAATAGTTTTTTGGAAGAGGGTAGCCTTTTAGCTTAATAAAATCTAATTCCTTTAAAAAAATTTTCTTTGCTTCTACAAATTCGCTTATCTCCGCTACTAAAGGAAAGATAATATTTAAATTTTTATTACTTGATGCTTTTATCAATGCCCTCATTTGTAATCTTAAAAGGCCAGGTCTTTCTAAAGAGAATCTAAGAGCTCTCCAACCTAACGCTGGATTATCCTCTTTCTTTCTTGAAAAATAAGGAAGAACTTTATCAGAACCTATATCAAGAGTTCTAAATGTAACAGGTTTTTCGCCAGCTTCTCCTAAAACGGAGCTATAATAAGTTTCTTGTTCAGTTAACCTTGGAAACTTTGAAGAAACCATAAACTGTAATTCTGTTCTAAATAAACCAATTCCATCCGCATTGGTTAATTTCAGATAAGGTAAATCAATCATTAGTCCGGCATTAATCATTAAAGATATTGGAATATTATCTCGAGTAATTGTTGGTGAATTTCTTATGCTGTCATATTTTTTTTGTAAACTAGCTTGTGTTAGCAATTTATCTCTGAATACAGCTTCTAAATCTTGATCCTGTCTAATATGCAAAATACCTGCATTAGCATCAATTATAATTTTATCGCCATTCTCAACGATATTAATTATGTTTCCAAAGCCACCCAAGGATGGAATACCTAAGGCACGTGCTACTATACTTACGTGTGAATTTGGAGAGGCCTCTTCAATTACAAGCCCCTTAATGCTGCTACTTGAATATTCAAGTAAATCTGCTGGTCCCATATTACGTGCAAATAGTATAGTATCCTCATTCAAATCAATATTAATATTTTTATCAATATCTCCTCTAATATGCCTCAACAATCTATAAGATAGATCATCTAGATCATAAAGTTTTTCTCTTATAAATGGATTTTTTTGCCTTAGAAGTCTTGCCTTTACATCAGATTGTACAGATTGTACGGCACCTTCGGCTGTTAAACCTTTTTTAATCGCTACGAATAACCTTTTTTCCCAACTTGGATCATTTGATAACATCTGGTAAGCTTCTAAAACACCCCTATGCTCTCCGTTGCTAATAACCTCTAGTCCATTAATTAATTTTTCTATATTATGCTTTAAATCCCTAAGTCCGTTAATTAATCTTTTATTTTCTAATTCCATGTCTTCAGAGATAATTTTTAATACTTCAATTCTTTTTTCGTATAATACAGCTTTACCTATCACAATACCTTGAGAAAGTACCAAACCTTCTACTGTATGCGGCTTGTTGTGCCTTGGATCATCCTCCTTTATTGCAAAAAAGACCCCTAATTCCCCTGTAGCAATCATTTCTGCTATAACCATTGCAATAGTTTCGAGAACTTCAATTTCCTCATCTTTATAAGAACGTAGCTTAATATTTTGCACAACAATAACGCCAACAGTTTGCCCTCTTCTAAGAAGTGGAACACCAAGAAAGCTATGATATATTTCTTCGCCAGTTTCAGGTCTATATGAAAAATTAGGATGTAGCTTAGCATCTGATAAAGCTAGCGGCTGGGCTTTCTCGGCAATAATACCAACCAAGCCTTCTCCAACATTTAAAATAGTTTTATGTACGGCAGTTGCTTTTAAACCCTTTGATGAAAACAACTCTAACTTTTCACCGGGGATTGCAACATATACAGAACAAACCTCAGCGACCATATGAGATGCTATCAATGATGTAATATTATTTAATCTAGTTTGAGGCTTTTGAGAACTAGCCATTAACTCTCTTAACTCTCTTAGCAACAGTGAAGATTTAGTTGTTATCACGCTCATACATTAAATTCCATTAATTAGAGATGAAGGACAATTTAACTATTTTTATCCAAATTATATGCAGTATGTAAAGATTTAACAGCAATTTCTAGATGTTGAACATCGATTAGTACGCTTACTTTAATCTCTGATGTTGCTATGGCTAAAATATTAATTCCTTTTTCAGCTAAGGTTTTAAACATAAGAGCTGCGACTCCCGAATGACTTCTCATTCCAACGCCTATGACAGAGACTTTTACAATATCCTTTGAGCCCAGTAATTTATCATATTGTATTGAATTTTTTAATGACTCTAACATTACCGTTGCTCTTTTAATATCTGAAGCAGGAACAGTAAATGTTAAATCTGTAAATTTTCCATCGGATGATATATTTTGCACAATCATATCAACATTAATACCGCCGTCTGCCAAAGATCCGAAAACAAGGGCAGCAATTCCAGGATTATCATTTAATTTTGTTAATGTAATTTTAGCCTCATCTTTCGAATAAGCTATGCCACTTACAATTTTATGTTCCAATATTTCATCCTCTTCACAAATAATAGTACCAATTGATTTTTGGTTATTAATATTATCATCAATAACGTGATCATCAAATGTTGATCTAACGCGTATTGATAAACCACTTGTCATCCCAAGCTCAACAGATCTAGTCTGAAGAACCTTAGCTCCCAATGAAGCCATTTCCAACATTTCCTCATAGCTAACTTTTTCTAATCTTTGGGCTTTAGGAACAATCCTTGGATCTGCAGTATAAACACCATCAACATCTGTATAAATATCACAAATATCTGCTTCTATAGCACAAGCTATTGCAATTGCGCTTGTATCTGAACCACCCCTACCAAGCGTAGTAATTCTATTTTTATCTGAAATACCTTGAAAACCAGCTACAATAGAAATTTCATGTTTATTAAAATTGTCCTCTAAATCATTTTTATCTATATTCAAAATTCTTGCCGAACCATGCATATAGTCAGTCTTAATTGGTAGCTGCCAACCAAGCCAAGATTTTGCTTCTATACCTTTAGCTTTTAAAATCATGGCTAGTAATGCAGCGCTCGCCTGTTCCCCTGAAGAAATGAGTACATCACGTTCGCTTAAATCTAAGTTACCTTCAATCTTATTGGCTAGATTAACCAAGCGATCAGTCTCACCTGCCATAGCTGATACAATTACTATAACACGAAGTCTTTTATTAAATTCTCTTTCAATATGACCTGCAGCTTGTCGCATCCTATCAATATTAGCCAAGGATGTTCCGCCAAATTTCATAACAATTGTCTTCATAATAAAAAAAACTCCACAAGATAAATATAATGCATGATATTAATTATTATCTTCGTTATTTTATTGATTTATTCAATAAAATGAAGATAATTTACATGTTGATATAACAAATATATGAAAATATAAAATTATAACAGAAAAAAGTTACTATAAATGGAAGCTAAAGAAACAATTGATCCAGATGAAATATTAAAATTTTCTAATATTTCAGATGAATGGTGGAAAGTTGACGGGAAATTTTCAGCCTTACATAAAATTAATCCAATACGTGTTAAGTTCATCATTGACAAAATAACTTCTCATCTGAATATAAGTAATAAATACTCAAATCTACTACATAAAGTAAATATTCTTGATGTAGGGTGTGGTGGCGGGTTGCTATGCGAACCACTAGCAAGACTCGATGCCAATGTTACGGGAATAGACGCTGATAAAAAAAGTTTGAACGTTGCTATTAGCCACGCAAAAGACGAAAATTTATCTATTAATTATACTCATTTAACTCTTGAAGATATTATAAAAGCTAAAAAAAAATATGACGTAGTCTTAGCAATGGAAGTAATTGAACATGTTGATAATATTGAACACTTTATTTTACAATTATCAAATATTATTAATCCCAATGGAATAATAATATTTTCTTCAATAAATAGGACTATAAAATCATTCCTATTAGCAATTATTGGAGCAGAATATATATTAAGATGGGTTCCAACAGGAACACACAATTGGAATAAATTCATTACGCCTGAAGAGTTAGAAAAAATGCTCAAAATTAATAATATAAAGTTAATAGAAACCAAAGGCGTGGTATTCAATCCGATTAAATACTGCTGGACAGCATCTAATGACTCTTCAGTTAATTATATGATTGCAGCAAAACCCAAAACATAAGATAAAATAATTATTTTAATTTTTATCATCGGGTATTATAGGAAGAGGAATAATGTCGATACCTTCTTCTATAAGATCCTTGATATCGCTTTGCTTTGCTTCTCCATATATTGATCTATCTTTACTCTCTTTATAGAAAATTTTTCGTGCTTCGTCAGGAAAATCAGTCCCAACATAATCAGCATTTTTCTTAACCTCTTTTTTTAATTTTATTAAAGTATCTCTTATAAGTTTTGAATTTTCATCGTCTAATAATTTATTTATTTTTAGAGCATTTGTTTTTGTTGGTATTCCAGGAGACATCAGAGCCTTTGATATGTTGTTAGAATTACATATTGGGCATAAAACTGAATTACTTTTTTTTTGCGTATTGTATGATTTTGAATCTTTAAACCAAGAATCAAAATCATGTTCATTCTCACAAATAAGATTATATCTTATCATAAACCCTCACTCTTATTTTTTAATCCCCTACAATGCATCGTAATCGCATTCGTGTGACCAAGCTGGGATCTTATTCCTAACTTCTGTAACTTTTTCTATATCAATATCTGCAATAATAAAACAAGGATTATCATTGACTGCTTCTGCAAGAATTTCACCCCAAGGGGATACGATCAAACTATGTCCAAAGGTTTCTCTTCCATTTTCATGCTTGCCCACCTGAGCAGGAGCAAAAATGAAACATCCCGTTTCAATTGCTCTCGCACGCAATAATACATGCCAATGCGCTCCTGTATATTTTGTAAAAGCAGAAGGAATTGTAATAAATTTTGCCCCTCTCATTGCAATAGATTTATATAATCCTGAAAACCTTAGGTCGTAGCATATTGTCAAACCTATTTTACCCCAAGGAGTATCTGTAAGAGAGATTTTTTTACCAGATTTAAAAGTGTTTGATTCATGATAGTTCTCACCTGATTCTAGCTGCACATCAAACATATGTATTTTGTCATACGACCCTATAATTTTTCCATTATTGTTAATTATATAAGATCTGTTAACAGCATGATAATCATCAATTTTTATAGATAATGATCCTATAATTAAAAAAATATTCAATTCTAAAGCTAAGTCGCAGAAAGTCAGAATAGATTTATCATCATCTTCATAAGATATTTTATCAAACAATTGTTCTTTTGATTTGGCCATTAATAATGTTTGTTCTGGGGTAATAATTAGATTAGCACCACTATACTTAGCGGATTTAATAAGCTCCACTACATGAGATAGATTTAGATCAATATTAGTTCCTGTAGTAAGTTGAATACACGCAACCTTGAAATTAGAATCAATCATCTGGATCCCTGCTATTTATTATTTTATCAAGCAGATCTTCTCTATCTAGAGCATGTAGTTCGTCACTGCCACCAATATGAATGTCGTTAATAAATATTTGTGGTACTGTTCTTTTACCATTTGCTTTTTTAACCATAAAATCACGAAGACGTTGATCTGAAGAAACATTAATTTCGTTAAATAAATAATTTTTTTTATTAAGCAATCTCTTAGCAGAATCACAGAAATAACAATTATCCCCCGTATATATTTCTATCTTTTTCATTAAAATTAACTCACATTTATTTATAATATTTAAAATTTATTTGATTTATTAAAATATAATGTATTTATAATATTCAAACAATAGATCAAGTGCTAATAAAATATGATTTTATATAGATATGAATGTAAGAACAGATAATATAAAAAAAAAGATCTTTAATAGAGATATCTTAAAAGCTTCTAGAAATAGGTCTTTTAACCTAATTGCTAAGCATTCTTTTGCAAATTACCTAAATGCAAATATTAGCGAAAGAATCCAAGAGGTTAATAAAAAATTTCAGAACTCCTTAACGATAACAAATAATTTAGAAGATTTTCTTTGGGCAGAAAACATAGATTACAAAATCAAAAATAATTTTCACGGTTTATTATCAATAAATAATGATGGTAATAATGCTAATGTATCGATTGATGAAGAGAACTTACCATTCAAGAATGGCTGTTTAGACCTTATTATTTCTAATTTAAATCTGCATTCAACAATTAATTTAGGAAAACTATTATTAGAAATAAATAAAATCCTCATGCCCGATGGATTATTCATAGGGTCAATGTTTGGTCGTGAAACACTCAATGAGTTACGCTATTCACTTTTATCTGCAGAAACGGAAATAAATGGAAAAACCTATCCGCGCATAATACCATTTACTGATATAAGAACATCAGGAGATCTTCTTTATAAAAGTGGCTTTAAATTATGTGTTTCTGATATTGATAGAATTATATTAAAATTTGATCAACCCATTGATCTAATTCATCAACTTAGATCAATGGGCGAAACAAACTATCTTAATATTGATAGATTACCTATAAATAGAAATGTTTGGAACAGAGCTTGCAAAATATATAAAAATAATTTTTCTAATGAACAGGGCTTGATAGAAGCAACGTTCGATATAATAACACTAACAGGCTGGAAATATGATAAAAAACAACAAGAGCCGTTAAAACCTGGTAGCGCAACACATAAATTATCCGATGCATTAAATAAAGGATAATTTCAAAACCATCGTTAGAGTAAATCTCTTAATATAGGGATTAAAGGCACATCTGCTGGTAAGATATTATATTTTGCAATATCTTTCACCTTAACCCAAGAAATATCCTGACCTTCCATTGGCGTAATTACACCGTTCCATTTTCTGCATACATATAATAATAATATTAAGTAAAAATTATCATAATCATGTGTGTTAAATGTTAATGGGGCTATGCATGAACTTTCAACATCAATACTAAGCTCTTCTCTAAGCTCCCTAATCAACGCAAGTTCTGGTGTTTCTTGGTGTTCTATTTTTCCACCTGGAAACTCCCAGAAACCCTCATATTCTTTTCCTGCAGGACGCTTATTAATTAATACTTTCCCATCAACATCAATCAGTGCGCATGCAACAACAGTTTTGATAAGCATAATTTATGACCTATAATCTGCATTTATAGTTATATATTGATGCGATAAATCACATGTCCAAATTTTATCATAACCTTCTCCAATTCCAACATTAATCTTAATATTAATATTTTTATTCTTCATATAATCTGCAACTACCTCTTCATTATAATTGGCAACCACAACACCATCACTAGCAACAAGATTATTACCAATCCATATCTTAACTTTATCCCTAGAAGCAGGTTCTCCCGCTTTACCAATAGCCATTACGATTCTTCCCCAATTTGGATCCTCACCAAATATAGCGGTTTTAAATAAAGGTGAATTCGCAATTGATTTTGCAATAATTCTTGCAGAATTATTACTAATTGCACCTTCTAATTCAATTGTCACAAATTTTGTTGCTCCTTCACCGTCTTTAACAATCTGTTTTGCTAAATTTATAGCAACTTCTTTAAAAGACTTTATAAATTCACAGATTTTTGGATCATTTATATCTTCGATAAGGCGATGCTTTGCTTTATTAGAAGAAAATGCTAAAAAAGTATCGCTCGTAGACGTATCTCCATCAACTGTAATGGCGTTGAAACTAATGTTTGTTGTCTCTTTAAGAATTTCTTGGAGTAAGGAATGTGAAATGTTAGCGTTAGTAAAAATGAAAGATAGCATTGTCGCCATATCTGGAGCAATCATGCCAGACCCTTTTGCAATTCCATTAATTATGATTTCACAATTATCAATCTTACATAACTTGAATGCTAATTTAGAAAACGTATCGGTTGTCATAATAGATTTTGCTGCATCAACCCATGAAGAAGTTGGCATTCTTAAATCAATTGTTTCAATTGCATCTAGTATCATAGATTCATTCAGGAACTCTCCTATAACACCTGTTGATGCGACAGCAATACCTTCAATATTACAGCCAATATTTTTAGCAAGACCGGTAGCCATATTATTTACAGTCTGCACACCACGTTTGCCAGTAAATGCATTTGCATTACCAGAATTAACCACCAAACCCCTTATTTTATTATAATTTACACTTTCCTTACACCATTCAACGGGAGCAGAAGGGCACAAAGAGCTAGTATAAACACCCGCTGCAATCGTACCCTTGTCAAATACAACAACTAATAAGTCATCACGCTTCTTATACTTAGTATTTGTTTCGAAGGTATATATTCTTATTCCAGTGATATCTGGTAATTCTTTAAATGCGGTTGGCACTAATTCTGATCTATTAACCATTCAAGCCTCTCTTAAAATAGACTATACTGTTTACAGTTTTTTCTTTGCTTAATTTATCTAATACTTATATATAAAATATAATTAATTTATTAATAAGTTGATGTATATAATCATACAAAGAACTATTTAATATTATTTTAATATAATTATATGAGAAATTATATCACATTGTGATTTAAAAATTTATATATAATAAATTTATGAGCTCCAAGATATAGAAAAATTTAAGGATTTTAATGTTTAATCTAAAGAAAAAAATAAGAGAAAAGTTCTTAAATAGACCTATAAAGAATCACCTTAAATATTATCAGTCTCGTGTCACAAAAATTAATGTTCTTGAAGAATCTTTTGCCCAATTAAGCGATCAGGAACTCAAGGATCATACAGAAAAATTTAAAGATAGAATAAGATCTGGCGAATCTCTAGATGATATATTAATACCCGTTTTTGCTGTTGTTAGAGAAGCCTCAAAGAGAACTTTAGGACAAAGACATTTTGATGTTCAATTATTAGGAGGAATGGTTCTCCATGACGGAGGAATATCAGAAATGAAAACAGGTGAAGGCAAAACATTAGTGTCCACGTTAGCTATATACCTAAATGCACTTGAAGGTAAGGGCGTTCACCTTATAACTGTAAATGATTACCTTGCTCAAAGAGATGCCAATTGGATGGGGAAAATTTATAATTTTCTTGGCCTTAGCGTGGGTTGCGTAACAAATGGAATGGATGATAACCAAAGAAACCAGGCTTACGCCTGCGACATAACCTACGGGACTAATAACGAATTTGGATTTGATTATCTAAGAGATAATATGAAGCACTCTTTGAATCAAATGGTTCAAAGAGGGCATAATTTTGCAATTGTAGATGAAGTAGATTCAATTCTCATCGACGAAGCAAGAACCCCTTTAGTTATTTCTGGTGCGTATGAAAATAAATCTGATTTATACGTATCAATAAATAATATTGTACCAAAATTAATAGACAGTGATTTTGAAATAGATGAGAAATCTAGGTCAGTAAGTCTCTCCGAGCAAGGTATTGAAAATTCAGAGAAATTATTAAAAGAAATAGACTTATTAAAAAATGACTCACTATACGATATTGAAAATGTAAGTTTAGTTCATCATATAAATCAGGCGGCAAAAGCACATAAACTTTTTGAAAAAGATAGAGATTACATAGTAAAAGATCAAAAAGTTATAATCATTGATGAATTTACTGGAAGAATGATGGAAGGTCGAAGATATTCTGAAGGTCTTCACCAAGCTATAGAAGCAAAAGAAAATTGTCCTATACAATCTGAAAATCAAACTTTAGCGTCAATTACATTTCAAAATTATTTTAGACTATACAAAAAGCTTGGAGGCATGACAGGTACAGCTCAAACCGAAGCAGAAGAATTTATGGATATATATGGGCTTCCAGTAATAGAGATTCCAACAAATATAAATGTTAGTCGTATTGATGAAAATGATGAAATATATATGTCGATTGAAGAAAAATATAGTGCAATAGCTAATCTCATTAAAGATTGTTCCGAAAGAGGACAGCCTGTTCTTGTTGGAACTACTTCAATTGAGAAATCTGAACATATAGCAGCACTATTGGAAAAAAATAAATTTAAACGCATTGATTATGATCAGTCAATTGATAAAGAAATAGGTAAAAAATCATTTGCTGTATTAAACGCTAGATATCATGAGCAAGAAGCTAAAATAATTGAACAAGCAGGAAGACCAGGAGCAATAACCATAGCAACAAACATGGCTGGTCGCGGAACAGATATCCAATTAGGTGGAAACCTCGATTCAGAAATTTCTATAATAAAATTAAATCCTACTTCTAATAAGTCTGAAGATCTTAGGGTACAAGAAGTTACAGAAAGAGTATTAACAGAAAAGAAAAGAGTTATATCGAGCGGTGGGCTTTATGTTATAGGTACCGAAAGACATGAAAGCAGAAGAATTGATAACCAATTACGAGGAAGATCAGGACGACAAGGCGATCCAGGTACATCTAAATTCTTTCTTAGCATACAAGATGATCTTATGCGAATTTTTGGATCAGAAAAAATGGATGGAATGCTAAAGAAATTTGGACTCTCTGAAGGAGAGCCAATTGTTCATCCGTGGGTTAATAAAGCTCTTGAAAAAGCACAATCAAAAATTGAAGCAAGTAACTTTGATACAAGAAAAAGTATACTTAAATTTGATGATGTTATGAACGATCAAAGAAAAGTTGTTTTTGAGCAAAGAATTGACCTAATGAAAGAACGTGAAGCGTCAGAAACTATAATTGACATGAGACATCAAACAATTGAAGATATAGTCGCTATACATATTCCTAAAAACGCATATCCTGAACAGTGGGATGTCGTTGGCTTAAGAGATAAAATTAAAACTATTCTCACACTCGATCTTCCTATTGAAGAATGGGCAAGCCAAGAAGGTGTAGCAGAAGAAGAAATAATAATAAAAATCAAGGATGAAGTAGATAAAGAAATGGCCTTAAAAAGTGTTAAGTATGGTTCTGATGCAATGAGGCAAATAGAAAAAACAATACTTTTACAAATATTGGATCTTCTTTGGAGAGAACATATTGTAAAACTGGAACATTTAAGAACGATAGTGGGAATTAGAGGTTATGGTCAGAGAGATCCTTTAAATGAATTTAAAACAGAATCTTTTGAGTTATTTGAAGCCTTGTTAGAAAAACTGCGTGAATCTGTGACTGGTCATTTAATGAGAGTAGAGCTAATGGTTAAAAAACCAGAGAATGAGGAAACAGTACCTTACTCCCCCTCAGAAGAATATAATATTGAAGGAAAAAAACAAGAAAATCCTAATAACACTTCATCAACAAATAAAAAAACTACATTATCTAAAATAATTAATTCGAAGGATCCTAGCACTTGGGGTAAAATTGCTAGAAATTCTCCTTGTCCATGCAATAGTGGATTGAAGTACAAACAATGTCATGGAAAAAATACCTAAAGCTAAATATTTCTTCCAATAGCAAGAAATTTTTCTCTCCTTGAAATCATTAATTCTTCTGGATCTAGATGCCCTAAAAGATTCAATTGCTTTTGTAATTCTTTTCCAGAATCAACAATTGTCTTATGAGGATCTCTATGAGCGCCACCTACGGGCTCAGATATTATAGAATCAATAACCCCAAATTCTATTAAATCTTGTGCCGTTATCTTCATTGTATTAGCGGCATAACTAGCTTTTGATGAATCTCTCCACAAGATAGAAGCAGAAGCCTCGGGAGATGCTACTGTGTATATTGAATGCTCCAACATTATTACTTTATTTGCAGAAGCTAGTGCAACAGCTCCTCCAGAACCACCTTCACCGATAATAAGTGAAACGAGCGGAACTCGAACATTTAAACAAATTTGCGTACATCTTGCAATCGCCTCAGATTGACCTCTTTGCTCTGCACCTATACCTGGATATGCTCCCGCAGTATCAACAATAGTAATAATAGGTAATTGAAAACGATTTGCAATTTCCATTAATCTTCCAGCCTTACGATAACCCTCTGGACTTGCCATGCCAAAATTATGCTTTATACGATCATCAGTTGAAGATCCTTTTTCATGCCCCATAACCATAACTGATTTATCATTAAACTTTGCCAGACCACCAATAATAGCGCAGTCATTTGAATATCTTCTATCTCCAGATAATTCTATAAAAGATTCAAATAATGTCTCTAAATAATCTTTCAAATGTGGCCTTGAGGGGTGTCTTGCAACTTTTGTTTTTTGCCATGGAGTTAGCGATCCATAAATTTTTTCAAGAGCTTTGTGAGTCTTTAATTCTAATTCACGAATATTACTATCAAAGGAGATATCTTGGTCATCATTTGATAATAATTTTAGCTCGTTAACTTTTAGCTCTAGCTCTGCAACTGATTTCTCAAAGTCTAAATAATTTTGCATATTGTTTCAGTCTGGATAAAGTTTAATTAATTAATAATTATATTTTATACTTATATTATCTAAAAGTTAAATTTATTATAAAATAATATCAAAATATAATTATTTTTTTAAAGATAACGGATGATGTTTAATAACTAATGACTTCAATCTATCATCCAATATGTGAGTATATATTTGGGTTGTAGATATATCAGAATGACCTAACATTTGTTGTACAACTCTAAGATCTGCACCACCAGAAAGTAAGTGACTTGCGAACGCATGTCTAATAACATGCGGAGAAATTGATTTTGGATCTAAACCAGCCTCTATTGATACCGCCTTTAAATCTTGTGCAAATCTCTGTCGAGTTATATGCCCAGACTTACTTCCAGAAGGAAATAAATAATAACTTAGGTTAATATTTTTTGAAATTTTTATCATATCTATATATTCAAGAATCTCTTTTTTTGCTAATTCAGTTAACGGTACTAATCTTTCTTTTCTACCCTTACCTTTAATAGTTATGAACAAATCTTCTCCCAACACCTGATTTATTGTCAATCCTATAAGTTCACTAACCCTAAATCCTGTTGCATATAATATTTCTACTTGGCATAATAATCTCTGTAAATTTATCCTCTTTAAATCAGTAAGATTACCATCTTTTGTTTTATTCTTAATAAAATCAAGAAGTCTAGTAATGCTTTCTTCGCTTAATACTTTTGGAAGAGATCTTCCTAATCGAGGATTTTCTATTGTCTTGGCAGGATTTAATTTTATTATATTTTCTTCAAATAGAAAATGATATAGCTGTTTAACTGCAGTAATTTTTCTAGCCAGGCTTGAACTAGCTATACCAGTTTCACTTAATTTAGATATCCACTTTCTAATATCACTTGTATTTGCATCAATTAAATTAATTTTCTTTTTTACTAAAAAAGAAAAATACTGATTAATGTCAGACTTATAAGCTGTCAACGTATTTTCTGAAGCATCCCTTTCCGCTGACAACATTTCTATAAAAGACTCTATATATTGATCAAATTTCATATTTCCTCCCAAGTACAAAATTAATGCATTAGTAATTTTTCAATATAGTGAATTTAGAATTAGTATTATTTCTCTTTAATTTAGTATTTATTAGAACTATCATCATATATTAAAATATATTAAAACTTTATTATAAATATTGGTATTATTAACTTTATAAAAATACAGTGATATGAAATCTTTTTCTAGTTCAAATATAATACTAATCGGCATCATGGGTGTTGGAAAAAGTACATTAGGAGAATTAATCGCAGATTCACTAAATTTACAATTTTACGATACCGATGAAGAAATTGAAAAATACGAAAAAAAAAGTATTAGCAAGATATTTGAAGATAACGGAGAAGGGTATTTTAGAAGAATTGAACAAATCGTGACACTAGATTTATTACAGAAAGAGAGATGTGTTATAGCCTTTGGAGGAGGTACTTTTATTGATGAAAAAATAAGAAATATGGCCTCTAAAAATAGTATATCAGTATGGTTAAAAGAAGATATCAATATTATCTTAAAACGTTTATCTAAAAATAAAAAAAGACCTTTAATAAAAAATAATCCCGCATTAGTTATTAATAAATTAATTAATGAACGTTATCCAATTTATAATTTTGCTGATATAAAAATTGATTGTAATAATGAAAATTTAAAAAAAATACAATCGATAATAATAGAAGAGATAAAAAATGAATTCTAATGCAGAAATGGACTTTATAAAAATTAACCTAGAATCAGAATCTTATAAGATTTTCTTTGGTAAAGATTATATTGAAAATAGCGCTAATTACATTAGAGAATTTACAAAAACAAACAAAATTGCAATTATAACGGATGAAAATACTGCAAATTTATACCTAAATAAAATCTCTAGAAGTTTGCTAGAGAGTAAATATGAAGTTATCCATATAATTCTTAAATCTGGAGAAAAAATTAAGAATATATCTTCAGTAGAAAATGTCATTAACACACTCTTAGAGAAGAGATTTGAACGTGACGACTTGATAATTGGATTGGGTGGAGGTGTAATTGGTGATCTTGCTGGATTTATTGCCTCAATAATACATAGAGGTGTAAATTTTATAAATTTCCCAACAACCCTTCTTGCTCAGGTTGATTCATCAATAGGTGGAAAAACAGGAGTTAATACAAAATATGGTAAAAACCTAATTGGATCCTTTAAACAACCACTTGCTGTGTTCAGCGATACCTCGTCTCTTTCAACCCTACCCGTAAGAGAAATAAAAGCTGGATATTCTGAATTGGTAAAACATGCTCTTATTAAAGATAATGAATTATTCATGTGGTTATGTGAAAATTGGAATGTAATTTTTAACCAAGAAGAAGAAATAATCAAGGCTATAAAGTGGAGTAGTAATATCAAAGCTACGCTCGTTCAAGAAGATGTACGAGAAAGAGGTAGCCGAGCTCTATTAAACCTAGGCCACACGTATGCACACGCAATAGAATCACTTCTAAAATACGATGGCACAATATTGCACGGCGAGGCCGTATCCGTTGGCATAATATTAGCTTACAAAACATCATACCTATTGGGCTACAGCAAAAAGGATGAATTAAACAAAATCATTGAACATTTTAATGACGTAGGATTAATTACCGACCTCAGAAAATTCAATAAAGATAATATAGATTCAGATATGTTATTAAATGCCATGAACAATGATAAAAAAGTTAAATCCGGTCAAAAAACCTTTATCATCCCAGAGGGAATTGGAAAAGCATTTATTAGCAATAAAATAAACGATGAAATAATAAAAAGTATTGTTGATACTGCGCTGGCTTCATGATATTTAAATAGCTTAAAATAATTAACTGAGCTCAGAAGATATTGATGCCTTTATACTTAGAGCATGAATAATAGCAATCTCATCTTCTAATATTTTATTGATTATTCTATGACGATCAATTTTTGAATAACCATTAAATTTATCAGAAACAACGGTAATATGAAAATGAGTCTGACCTTCTTTATTCCATCCAACGTGACCTTGATGTTTATGAGAATCATCTCTTACCTCAAGATAACTTGGCTTAAGATGTTCGCGGAGTTTTTCTTCAAGAACTTTTGCAATATTAATTTTCATATTCCTCTAGTAAAAATGCGTTACAAATTATAATATGCAAAACATTATACCATTTAATAAGGCAGGTAAACTGAATGACATCTATTAACCCTAAATATTTTGATAGTATTAGAATAAAACCAAAGAAAGAAAAGGTTGAGGAAATTAAAATCTGTCAGTGGGAAGGGTGTTCGTTACCAGCAACAAATAAAGCCCCTAAAGGCCGAGGACAAGATGGTGTTTATATAAATTTCTGTATGTCCCACGTTCGCGAATACAATAAAACCTATAACTATTTTGAAGGAATGAATCCAAAAGACGTATCAAAATTTCAAAAAGAATCCTTAACTGGAAATAGACCTACTTGGAAATTGGGAGTAGAGAATGCTGGAGAAATGCCAGGTTATATGGCAAAAGACAGAATAAGATCTAGATTCGATGATAAAATAAATATTCTAGAAGAAGGTATCGTAAATAAAAATCCAGTAAAAAAACCAAAGGTAGGAAATGCTGCACGGAAAGCATTCGATGTACTTGGTCTTGATACGGACGTTGAAGGTGAGGCAATTAAAAATAAATACAAAATTTTAGTAAAGAGACATCATCCCGATGCCAACGGTGGAACTAGGGATGCAGAAGACCGTTTAGTTGAAATAATTAAATCATACCGGTATCTAAAATCGGCAGGATTTTGTTAATAATATATTTAAAAATTGAAGGAATAAAAAATGATACAAAATAACGATATTAACGCAAATAAAGAACCTGATACTACACTATCTGTTGAAAAAACTTTTGGTTTTAAGTCAGATTTAGTAGTACCTGCATATTTAAAACCAAATGAATACGTGCCTGAAATTGATGATACATATGTATTTGATCCACAAACAACTTTAGCTATTTTGTCTGGATTTTCACATAACAGAAGAGTGATGATACAAGGTTATCATGGTACAGGAAAATCAACCCACATTGAACAAGTTGCAGCTCGATTAAATTGGCCCTGTATTCGCATAAATCTAGATAGCCATGTAAGTCGGATTGACTTAATAGGAAAGGATGCAATTGTATTAAAAGATGGCAAACAAATAACAGAATTTAAAGAAGGTATCTTGCCTTGGGCTCTTCAATCAAATGTAGCACTAGTTTTTGATGAATATGATGCCGGTAGACCTGATGTGATGTTTGTTATTCAAAGAATACTTGAGGTTTCCGGTAAGTTAACCTTGCTTGATCAAAGTAAAGTTATTAAACCACATCCATATTTTAGAATGTTTTCTACAACAAATACAGTAGGGCTTGGTGATACCACAGGGTTGTACCATGGCACCCAGCAAATTAACCAAGGTCAGATGGATCGCTGGTCAGTTGTTGCAACTCTTAATTACCTTCCCCTTGAAGTTGAAACATCCATTGTTATAAGAAAAGCAAAAAAATATGATACAAAAGAAGGTACAGAAACAGTCCAAAAGATGGTTAAAGTGGCAGAGCTTACAAGAAATGCGTTTGTAAATGGTGACCTCTCTACGGTTATGAGCCCAAGAACAGTATTAACATGGGCTGAAAACAGTGAAATCTTTGGTGATATAAGTTTTGCATTCAAATTAACCTTTCTGAATAAATGCGATGAATTAGAAAGACCTCTTGTAGCAGAATTCTTCCAAAGGTGTTTTAACGAAGAAGCAGATGATTCTGTAGCCAATTTAATTAAATAATGGGTTAAAAAATTGTCTGATCAAACAGAAAATATAAGTCAAGTTGATATCATAAAAAAAGCCTTAACTGATACAACTCGGTCAATTTCAGAAGATTCTGAAACAGAAGTTTTGTATGGTAACGAGAAAGCTGTTTTAAGCGGCAAAACAATAAAACTTACCGAGCCAACTAATCTGTTATCGAAAGAAGAGTTGTCTATACTTAGAGGAAATGCAGATCTGCTTGCCTTAAAAGTAAAGAATCATAATGACGAAATATATACAAAGCACAAGCCACGTGGAAGGCAAGCTTTGCAAATATATAATGCAATTGAGGAAGCTAGAATTGAAGCTCTTGGATCAATAAATATGCCTGGCTCTGCGTCCAACTTAAACTCTAGAAATGAATCAAATTACAAAAATTCTAACCTTAATAATATAACCCGTAGGGATGAAGCACCTTTAGCTGATGCTATTTCATTGCTAGTACGAGAAATATTAACCGGATTTCCATCTCCAAAAAATACACGTGACTTTGTTAATTTATGGCGCCCGTGGATAGAAGAAAAAGCAATAGCGGAGCTAGAATCATTAAAAGATAATATTCATGACCAAGAAATGTTTGCTAACAGAATTGGAAATCTATTAACAGCCTTAGATATGGGAGACCAATTAGGGGACGGCGATGAAAAACTAGATAATTCAAGCACAACAGCCGATGAAAGTGTTGCTGAAGAAGATGGTTCTGAAACCGATAGCTCAGAATTATCAGATGAAATCGATCCTGATGATTCAGAAAATATGGAAGATTCTGACGACACAATGGATCTTGAGGATATGGAGGGTGAGGAAGACGGCGAAGAGACAACTGCACCTGAAGACAGAAGAAACTCTGAAGATGAAGAGGTTAATCAAAATAAACCGCAAGCATACAAAGTTTTCACCGATGAATTTGACGAAGAAATCACCGCAGAAGAATTGTGTGATATGGAAGAACTAGATAGACTTAGAAATTATTTAGACAAACAACTATTAAGTTTACAAGGCGTTGTGGCAAGACTTGCAAATAAACTACAACGAAAATTAATGGCTAAGCAGAATAGATCATGGGACTTTGATCTAGAAGAAGGAATGCTTGATACAGCAAGACTAGTAAGGGTGGTTACAGAACCTATGTCTCCTCTATCCTTTAAACTCGAGCGTGATACAGATTTTAGAGATACTGTTGTAACCTTATTATTAGATAACTCAGGTTCAATGAGAGGCCGACCAATTATGGTTGCTGCAACGTGTGCTGACATACTTACAAGAACATTAGAAAGATGTGGCGTTAAAGCTGAAGTGTTAGGTTTTACAACTAAAGCATGGAAAGGAGGTCAATCAAGAGAGGCCTGGGCAGAGGCTGGAAAACCAAGCAAACCAGGAAGATTAAATGACTTAAGGCATATAATTTACAAATCAGCTGATACTCCATGGAGGAGAGCGAAAAGAAACCTTGGTCTAATGATGAGAGAAGGATTATTAAAAGAGAATATCGACGGTGAGGCACTAAATTGGGCTCACGAAAGGCTGTTAAACAGACCTGAGCAAAGAAAGATTCTCATGGTTATCTCGGATGGAGCTCCTGTTGACGACTCATCTTTATCGGTTAATTCAGGGAATTATCTAGAACGTCACTTAAGAAAGACTATTAATAATATAGAGACCAATTCATCGGTAGAGCTAATTGCAATTGGAATAGGTCATGATGTCACTAGATATTATAAGAAAGCCATTACAATAGTTGATGCCGAAGAGCTAGGCGGGGCTATTACAGAAAAATTGGCAGAATTATTTGATGAAAAAACAAAGAATTGAATTAAAAAAAACTAAATTTTAAACTCTTTCCATACACCAATCTTATTTCTAATCATCGCAAACGGGAATAATAGTGCTAACGCAACTATAAATTTTACAACTAAATCACCAACTGCCCACGAAAACCAACGGGGCACTTGAATAAAGTCCATACCAAAAAATGAGATTTGTGATAGTGCAAAATCGTCATTAGATCCAAAAAAAACAAAACTTGCCGAAAATGCAATGCTAAAGAAAATTATTGTATCTATGACAGAACCGATTGATGACGATATCAATGGAGCTTTCCACCATTTAGAATTTCGTAGTTTACTAAAAATTGTTACATCTATTAATTGAGCCGTAAGAAAAGCTGTGCCAGAAGCAATAGC